>JAFYZJ010000062.1 GCA_017548735.1 Candidatus Saccharimonadota bacterium
CGACGCGACCAAATTTGACCTCGACCGCTTTGTAAAATCGTTAAATACTTATGCCAAAGTCCCAAAATCCGAGATTGAGGCCGCTCTTAAAGATCTAGATAATTACGAAAATCTTCACGTTAGCCGCCTCGTCGAAACCGGTGCCGCATTAATTGCCAAGAATAGCGACCTCGAGACTGCCAAAACCTATATCGACGCGCATGACCAGTATTTCGGCAGTAAGTTTGAGCGCCTCCGCCGCATTACTGGCTATCTTGTCGGCACGCTTGATCGCTGGAATGATGGTAAGTAAGCCGAAGAAGCTGCGCGCGTCATACATTCCGTCATCTCCTGTATTGATGACGCTATGCGCCAAGCTCGTCTTGAACAGCAAGCCGTCATGCACAATGTTGCCTACGCCCGCGCTTGAGGCAGTAAAATATAGTAATAATCTTAAACACCGCTAGTCATAGCGGTGTTTTGATGATAGAATAATAAGTACTATGTTAGATATAAATTATATCCGTGCGAATCGCCAACAGGTTGAGAACGCCATAAAAAACAAGGGCTGCGACGTAGACCTTGCTGAGGTGTTGAAGCTTGATGACGAGCGCAAGAGTCTATCGCAGAAAATTGACGGCTTGCGGCAAGCACGCAACCAAATCTCTGCGCAGATGAAAAACGGTAAGCCGGATCAGAAATTGATCGCCGAGGGCAAATCACTCAAAGAGGAGATTTCCACCCTTGAATCCGAACTGTCCGAGATTGAGCCCAAATATCTAACTTTGCTCAAGCAAGTACCAAATGTCCCAACCGACGATGTTCCAGTTGGCCTCTCTGAAGATGAAAACCAGGTCGCCGAAGTTGTCGGTGAGCCAACTAAGTTTAATTTTGAGCCCAAAAATCACTATGAAATCGGCGTTGCTCGCGATTGGATTGACAAGGAGCGTGCCGCTAAAGTGTCTGGCTCTCGTTTCGCCTATATTAAAGGTGAAATGCTTAAACTCCAGATGGCCATTGTGAATTTCGTCATGAACAGCCTCTCCGACGAAGGCGTGATTGCTGAAATTATTAAGAAAAACAAACTCACTGGTCTCTCTACGAAGCCATTTACACTCGTGTTACCACCACTTATGCTTCGTACCGAGATGTATGACGCTATGGATCGTCTCGAACCCCAAGAAGATCGCTATAAGATTGAGGGCGACGAGCTTTGGCTGCAAGGTAGCGCCGAGCATGTTCTAGGTTCCATGCATGCCAATGAGATTTTTGCTGGGACAGAACTTCCTGCTCGCTATTTGGGCTACGCCACTTCCTTTCGCCAAGAGGCTGGTACCTATGGTAAAGATATGGAAGGCATCATTCGTATGCACCAATTTGATAAGCTCGAAATGGAGAGTTTCTCTACAAAAGAGACCAGCCGCAAGGAGCACGAACTCTTTGTCGCTATTCAACGCTGGCTCCTTGAACAGCTTTTGCTTCCATATCGCGTAATTCGCAAGTGTACTTTCGATATTGGCAAGCCTGACGCCCGCGGTATCGACATGGAAGTTTGGCTCCCGGGCCAAGATAAGTATCGTGAAACGCATACTGCAGATTACATGACGGATTATCAATCGCGCCGCCTCAATACGCGCGTTCGTCGCGAAAATGGCGAGGTAGAATTGGTCCACACCAATGATGCTACCGCTTTTGCGTTGGGGCGCATTATGATAGCCGTTATCGAGAACAACCAGAACGAAGATATGACCGTTCGTGTTCCTGAAGTCTTGCGCAAATATTTGAATGGAAAGGAGATCTTGTAATGATCGAAAATATTGATATTAGTGGCTCTAATTACGACGTTGAAGAGAGCCTCCAGAAATACGTTCAGAAACGTATCGGCAAGCTTGACCGCTATCTACCGCGCCAAAACCGCAAAGATTTAGTCGCCAAGGTGGTAGTAACTCAAGTTAACCGCGATCATGGTAACAAATATGAAATTTCCGCTACGCTAGATATTCCAGGCGGCAAGGTTCTCAATGCTAAGGACGAAGCCTCCAATGTTTTTGCCGGTGTTGACATCCTCGAGGCAAAGTTGACGGGTCAGATTCGCCGCTTTAAGACCGAGAAAACTAATTATGACAAGAAAGGATTCCTCAAGCGCTTCTTAAAGAAGTAAGCTGCGTGATATACTGGTACGATGAAAGAGAAGAGGTCAGAAGAGAATCAGAAAAGGGTGGAAGAAAAAACCAAAAAGACCAAAAAAGCTCCAAAAGAAAAGAAGCCAACCGACAAACTCGCCGACAAATCTGGCATGACCAAGTTTTTGCAACACATTTTTGGTGATGCGCAAAAACGCACCCTCCGCCGCCTCAGTCGTCGCGTTGATGAAATTAACAAGCTCGGCGCCAAGTATTCCGAGATGTCGGACGAAGAGCTGAAGGCTCAGACCGATAAGCTCAAGAAACGTCTCGCTAAATTAACCAAGCAAGAGCAAGCTCGACTTGCTCTCGAGAAAGTTAAGGCCGAGAAGGCTAAAAAAGGCGACAAGAAGTCCAACAAGCAGAGTAAAAAAGATAAGAAGTCCAAGAAAAAGCCAGTTCAAGACGACGCCAAGGCGCTTGATGCTATCTTACCAGATGCTTTCGCGCTTGTTCGCGAGGCTAGCGATCGTGTCCTCAAGCTCCGCCCATTCGACGTTCAGTTGATTGGTGGTATTGCGCTTCACGAAGGCAACGTAGCTGAGATGAAGACTGGTGAAGGTAAAACTCTCGTGGCAACTCTTCCGGTCTATCTCAATGCCTTGACTGGTCGTGGTGTTCACGTCGTTACCGTTAACGATTACCTCGCGCAGCGCGACGCCGGCTGGATGGGTGAGCTCTATAACTGGCTCGGTCTTACTGTTGGTGTAATTATTAACGAAGCCAGTTTTTGCTATGATCCGGAATATATCAACGAAGATCATGACGACGAGCGCATGCGCCATCTGAAGCCATGCACCCGCAAAGAGGCTTATAACTGTGATGTTACCTATGGTACCAACAACGAGTTCGGTTTCGACTACCTCCGCGACAACATGGTCAAGGATGCTCAATATCTTCGCCAACGTGAACTTAATTTCGCTATCGTCGATGAGGTCGACTCTATCTTGATCGATGAGGCTCGTACTCCTCTCATCATTTCCGCCCCAGCCGCTGATAACCCGGAAAGTTACTATCAGTTTGCTAAGGTTTGCTCTCAGCTCGCCAGCGAAGATTACGTTGTCGACGAAAAGCGCCGCACGGTTGCTTTGACCGACGAAGGTGTCGAGAAAGTCCAAAAGATTCTTGGCGTCGACACTCTCTATTCGACCGATAATACTCGTATTGTTTACCATCTCGAACAGGCCCTCCGCGCCGAGACGCTCTTCCATCGCGATAAGGATTATGTCGTTACTAATTCTGGCGAAGTTATCATCGTCGATGAGCACACTGGCCGTCTCATGCAG
>JAFYZJ010000063.1 GCA_017548735.1 Candidatus Saccharimonadota bacterium
CGCGGCGAAACTGGACGCCTCTGGAGCGGTAGCGCCCGCCTAGCATTGCAGAGCACAGAACAAGGTCTCGGAGTTTGGATTCACCAAGAACGAGCCACCGTCGGCTACATGACGACAACAAACAAGTGGTACGCTTACGGTGCGCGCTGCGTCGCAAACTATGAAGAAACCTATGAGATTACCTTTGATGCAAACGGCGGCGAAAACCCACCAGCCACAATCACTGGCACTGCTAGCGATGGCCGCTTCAGCTTCACTATTCCGAACGAACAACCTATTAAGCAAGGTAAACGCTTCCTGGGCTGGTCGCAACCTAGATACCAATACGACGAGCCAGACTATCGCATCGGCGAAATCGTCACGGTCTACGATCTTAAAACTACATACTATGCTGTTTGGGGAGACTAAATGGGATTAAGAATCTGGCTTAAAGATATCCGTCACCTCAATTCGGTAGATATTAACTGGTTTATTATTTGGGTCGGCATCTACCTAGGCTTTTTGACGCTCGATATCTTCTACCCACAATTCTGGATCGCCTCATCCATCCTCAAGTACGTCGGCATCTTCCTCTGCATCGTTTACGCTCATCAAAAGTATAACCGCGACTACATGCTACAGCTCGCGCTCCTGTTTACATTCCTCGCCGACACTATTCTCGTTTGGACGCCGCACATAATCCCGGGCGTCTACGTGTTTAGTGTCGCGCAGTTTCTGCATCTCATGCGCCTCACAAAACTCCCGCGTCGCGCACTCAGTATTTATGCCGCTATGATTAGCCTCTTCTTCGCTATCACAATCGCTTGCGGCCTCACACCTATTTACGCCATTGCGACCGTCTATGGGCTAGAATTAATCTGCAATCTCGTCATGGCGACCAAAAACTACCACGCAAGCAAAAATGATTATCGCGCCCGCTGTGCTTTCTATGGCTTTGCCGCATTTATTTGTTGCGACATCTGCGTCGCAATCCGCTTCCTCGCCATCAATGGCACAATCCCAGGCACGCTAACACCAATTATCGCGCTCCTCGTGTGGGTATTTTACTATCCAAGCCAAGTCCTTATCGCTAACTCGTCCAACTACGACCCCGTAAAGCGTCAAAAGTTTGCAAAAAATAAATCTATTGGGTAAAATGAAACTATGAATATTGGGAAGAGTAAAGCTTATGCCATCCTAGTTTTTGGCGCTCCCATGAGCGGCAAGACTACCTTTGCCGAACACTTCAGTGATTCGCTAAATGCATCATTTTATAATTTTCCGAAACTCGCCCACGAGTACAAGGTCGACCGCAAACTCGCCCTCGAAATGCTCAAGATTGCCGCAAAAAGCAAAGACACGATTATCGTAGAAGGCGAAATGGAAACCGAAGAAAAGCGCAACGAAATTCGCGAGCTTTTCAAGAATGCCGGTTATAAAACTGTCTTAATTTGGGTTCAGACCGATCTCAATGCCATCAAGCAACGCATGCGCCATCATTACAAGAAACTTGACGAAGCCAAGGCTGCACTCAAGGATTCCTATGAAAATATTGAAGCTCCAAGCGAAGCTGAAGAGCCACTCGTTATTTCCGGTAAGCACACTTATCAAACTCAGTGCAAAAACGTCTTGAGCCGCCTTCCAGGCCTCAAAGATGAGTAGTTTTAGCGATCCAGATTTCGGAGAAGTCATCGTGCGCCGTAGCGCCTGGACTACGCGTGTCAAATTTTCCGTTGCCACTTCTGGCAAACTCACCGTTACGGTTCCTAGTGGCACCTCGGATTTTCTTGCGCGCCGCTTCCTAAAATCCATGCGCAAAGAAATCCTCGAAAAACTCCCAGTCAAAGACCCGTCGACGCAGCGCGCTCGCGATGCGCAGAAAAAGATTCTCGCGAAAAAAGCCCGCGAATATCTTCCGTATCGTCTCGAGTTCTGGGCCACTAAATATGGCTACAAATATTCCGGCGTCCGCCTTTCGCACGCCAATACGCGCTGGGGAAGCCGCAGTAGTACTGGCACGATATCACTCAACATTGGACTTATGAAAGTTCCGGAGCCACTCCGCGATTATGTCATTATTCATGAGCTCGCCCACATTAATCATATGGACCATTCTGATGCATTTTGGCGCGAAGTCGGCGAACACGATCCGAACTACAAACGCCACCGCGCTCAGCTCAAACAGTTTTCTCCAGGTGTTTAGTGTATAATAAGCTTATGGTTAAGCTTATCGATATTATTTCGCCTATTTATCAAGAACTTCTCGAAAAATGCGCTCGTCGCAAAATTTCGGTTAACCTCGATTTTCAGAATCTCCATACCGCCATTGACGACGAAGAGGCGGTCAGTAAGTTTTTTGCGACCGAAATCAAGCGCGCCTTCAAAATGTGCGACGCTGGCGATAAGATTACAATCTCCCAGAGCACGAACGCAGACGGCAAAAACCGTCTAAGCGTCAAAAACTCCAGCAAGGAAACCCTCGATTCTGCTACCGTCGAAAAGCTCCGCGAGCAGGGCTACGAAATCCGCGCCCGCTTCGGCTACGACACAATTATCACTCTCGTTGTCTAATTATTGTTTGTGTAGTTTGATTGCGAAACCGCCACCCGGCGCCATGTAAAGTTCAACTTTATCGCCGTGGCGGAGAATTTTTTCTTCAATTACATATCCGAGCTGATGATCGCGATAATGCGCATCATCGGAATCGCGATAGAAGGTAGCAACATAGTTAACTTCCGGCTCCAAGAAATCAAGATAAAGCTCAACGCGGCGGCCTTCTTCATTCGTAACGCCACCAATATACCAATCCTGACCTTCCCATTCCTGGCGCGCCACAACGTAGCATTTGCCAATTTCACCAAGCATCGGCACTGTACGCTCCCAGCGTA
>JAFYZJ010000064.1 GCA_017548735.1 Candidatus Saccharimonadota bacterium
AGGGACGGAGTTCGCTTTTGGCACCGGTCTAAAGACGGATCCGTATATTGTTCCATAGTATAATATTTATATGGATTTGGCTGCGCCAATCGAGGAGGTAAAGGGCATTGGTCCGAAAACGGCCGAGCTTTTGCATAAGGCTGGCATTTTTATGCTCCGCGATTTGGTCTATCATTTGCCGCGCGATTATGAAAATTTTCAGCAGGCTCAAAACATCGCTGATTTACGCCCGGGCAAAGTTACCGTTAAAGCGCGCGTGGAAGATATCGCAACGCGCCGCATCAAGCGCCTAACACTTACAGAGGCTACCCTGCGCGATAAAACCGGTGCTATTAAGGCGATCTGGTTTAATCAGCCGTATCGTACGAAGCAATTTTCCGAGCAGGGCGAATACTATTTCAGCGGCAACATGCAGCTAAGCTATGGGCGCTATCAATTGCAGAATCCGTCCGCCGTTAAGGCTGATGAATACGATGCGCCGACGACGGATAAAATCCAGCCGATTTATCCGGCGCGCGGCACGATTAAATCGCCAGACTTCAAGAAATTTATCGCCTCACTTCGCAATCAGATTGCGTTAACGCCAGATATGTTTCCGAACTATCCTGGTCGCGCCGAAGCTTTGCTTGACGTGCATTTCCCGGAGACAACTGCGCAGGCTAAAAAGGGCCGTGAATACCTAGCGGTTGAGGAACTATTTGAATTATTGCTTGCGGCACGCTTGAACCGTGAAGAAAACCAGAAGCTCCGCACTTCGCCAATCAAAACCGATATGGCGAAGTTCAAAGATTTCGTGACGCGGTTGCCATTCAAGCTAACGAATGCGCAGCGTGTAGCGACTTGGGAAATTATTCAGGATATGGAAAACGACATTCCGATGAATCGCTTGCTTCAGGGTGACGTCGGTTCGGGTAAAACGATGGTCGCAGCGCTTAGTGCCTACGCAGCAGCTGGCGCTGGCTTCCAGACCGCGCTCATGGCGCCAACCGAAGTGCTCGCGACGCAACATGCCGAGTCGCTCAGTAAACTCTTTGGTGATAAACTTCGCATTGCACTACTAACCGGTTCTACGAAGCGTAAACCAGAGCTAAAGAAGCATATTAAGGCGGGAGAGGTAGATCTCGTGATTGGTACGCACGCTCTCATTACGGACGATACGGAGTTTAAGAATCTCGGTCTCGCGATTATCGACGAGCAACATCGCTTTGGCGTGGCACAGCGTCAGAAATTGCTTGCCAAAGCCCGTACGATGCCGCATCTCCTCTCGATGACGGCGACGCCGATTCCGCGCTCCTTGCAGCTTACGATTTTTGGCGACCTTGCCGTATCGGTGCTCGATGAATTGCCGGCCGGCCGCCAGCCAATTACGACGCAAATTGTCTCGCCAGTCTCGACGAAGCAGATGTGGGCGGCGGTCGAGAAAGAGCTTCGGGCTAAGCACCAAGCTTACTATATTTGCAAGAAAATTGACGATAAGGGCGAGTCGGAGCTTAAGTCCGTGAAGGCGGAGGTGCAGAAGATTGCGCATCAATTTCCAGATTACAATGTCGCGTATTTGCACGGCAAAATGAAGCCGGCCGAAAAAGATGAGATCATGACACTCTTTGCGAGCGGCGAGATCGATATTCTCGTTTCGACGACAGTCGTCGAAGTCGGCGTGAATGTACCAAATGCAACTGTGATGGTAATTGCCGATGCTGACCAGTATGGCCTCAGCCAGCTCCATCAGCTACGCGGTCGCGTTGGTCGCGGCGCTACGGCGAGCTACTGCTATTTGATTTGTTCTTCGACCGACGCGCCAACCAAGCGCATTCGCGAGATCGAACGTTCGCAGGATGGCTTTTACCTTGCGGAAGTGGATCTGAAATTGCGCGGTCCGGGCGAGATTTATGGCTCGCTTCAGCACGGCGCATTAGACCTCCGCATTGCCTCGATAACAGATACAAAACTCGTCCATAAGGCCGACCAGCTCGTGAAGGACTTCCTTAAGCAGAAGCTGAATGTGCTAGAATATAAAGAGCTAAGCGCGGCTGTCAGGAAATATCAGCGCTTAACCACTTTGAACTAATATGTATGCAACGCTAGATTTATTCGAAAATTCCAAGCACTCGGGCAAGTTGATTGGTGTCCACCAGAAACTAGACAAGGCCGCCCGTAAGCTTTTGACGCGTAAAATTAAGAGCATTGACGGCTCTTTTCCGGATATTAAAGAGATTCTGCATTTTGAAGGTTCGCGCGGGCCAGACGGCATCAAAAAGAAGTCGCCAGGCGTCGACGATCCAGATTATTTCATCGTGCCAGGAAAAGACGATGGTGTTCTTTTTGAAATCGTAATGAATCACCAGCACAATCTCACGGAGGCTCTGAAGAATAAAAACCGCGAGCGTGCCGCATTTGAGGCGGCCTGGATGGCGCATGCTCTGACTGATGCTCTGACGCCAGCTCATCACTATCCATATCGCCAAGTCGTTGATGAGCTCATGACCGATAAGGACTACAAGAAACTCTTCGGCCATCCGATTAAAGGCATTATGCGCGGCGAAACGCTCCTTCAGGCGGCGCGCAACAACTGGCTGTATTGGGGCGCCGGTGGCGTGATGACAAAACACATTGCTTACGAGTATGGCGTGGCTTATATTATTGCGCCGATTAGGCTTGACCGCCTCATGCCAAAGCAGCTCAGTAGTGAAGAATTGAAGAACATTGATTTGAAAAAGGAATTTTACGCCGCACTCGAGCGCATTGATTATCTAAAAATGTATCAGCATTTTCTCGATTCCGGCTGGACGACGCAGCTCGCGGTCGAAACGCGCGAGATTTTGATTCCGGAAATTGTACGCCTAATTGTGATTGGTTGGGCGTCTTCGATTGAATTAGCGAAGGGAGGGCAAAATGCCAAGAAAAAATAACCAAATCCGGATTATTTCCGGCAAATTCGGTGGCCGTTTGATCGACACGCCGAAGACTGACAAGACGCATCCAATGGGTGACCGTGAGCGCGCGGCAATTTTTAACCGTCTCCGCGGCGATATTGCTGGTAAAGTTATTCTTGATGCATTTGCC
>JAFYZJ010000065.1 GCA_017548735.1 Candidatus Saccharimonadota bacterium
AGACACACCACGCTATTTAGACATTGAGCGCCTTAAGATTCATGCACGCATTCAAATCTCAGAAGTTAATACTAATGGTCTACTCGCAACGCCAAATAATATCTACGACGCAAGTTGGTATTCTGGGTCGAGCAAACCGGGGCATAATGGCTATATTATTATTAGTGTCATTCATTCAAATGGTAGCAACAAGGGTATTTTTGCAAATTTAGATAGCCTAGAAAAAGGAGACATTATTAAAATCGAAAATGGTGCCGGCGATACCTATCAATACAAGGTAGAAGAAATTAATGTCATCTCCGACCAAAACGACTCAGATGATGTCTTAGCCAAAATGCAAACTCGTCTCAATCAAGCCGAAACACTGTCGCTTGTTACGGTTAAGACCAATAGTAGTAACCAAGAATTCGAATCACTCGTTATGCTTCGAGCAACAAAAAAGGACTAATGACCGCAAAAACTATCTTTACTTTTTGACAGAATTTTGCTATACTACCAAGGTAATTTATGGCTAGTCACAAGAAAACCGCTAAGGTCGCCAAGAGAGAAGCGGATAATTCCGCAGGCGCCAAAAACAAGAAGGAAGTTATTAAACTTACCGGAAAAGTCGTTGAAGCCCTCCCGGGGACCAAATTCCGCGTGGAGCTTGAGAACGGCCATATTATTGTTGCTCATATGTCGGGTAAAATGCGAAAGAATTATATCCGTCTCGTGCCGGGCGACAAGGTGGATGTTGAGTTAACCCCATACGATCTCACGAAGGGGCGCATCAGCTACCGCCAAAAAGATTAATTTTAATCGAAAGCGAGAGAATCCAACTCGCAGATTTTATATCTGCAAAATGGAACGATGCTTTCAGAAAGGTAATTTTCAATACATGAAAGTTCGTGCTAGTGTAAAGAAAATAAGCCCTGATGACATCATTGTTCGTCGCAAAGGCGTACTTCGTGTCATTAACAAGAAAAAACCTAAGAATAAACAAAGGCAGGGTTAAGCATGGCAAGAATCGCCGGTGTAACCATTCCTAACGAAAAGCAAGTGTGGATTGCACTTACTTCCGTTTATGGTATTGGTCGCACTACTAGCAAAGAAATCCTTGCGGCGGCTAAAATTGAGCCGACCACTCGGGTGAAAGATCTCACCGAGGCTGATGAGCAAAAACTTAACGATATTATTTCCAAATATACCGTTGAAGGTGACCTCAAACGTCTCGTGACCAACAATATTAAACGTATCAAGGATATCAATTCCTACAAGGGACTCCGCCATAAGGCAGGTTTACCAGTCAACGGTCAGCGCACCCGCACGAATGCGCGCACTCGCAAAGGTAAAGCTATCGCCGTCGGTGGCGCCCAACCAAAAGCAGCAAGTAAAACTTAGGAGTAAATTATGGCAGAAGATACAGAAGTCAAAGCTCCTATTGTGGAGCAAACTGCAGCCGAAGAGGCTCCAAAGGCAGCCGCAAAGCGCGGTAAGAAGGGCAAACGTGTTGTCCAGGCCGGCGAAGCTCACATTCAGGCTACGTTCAACAACACCATCATCAGCGTAAGCGACAAGAAGGGCGAAATCATCGCAGCTTCTTCTGCTGGTGCAAATGGTTTCCGTGGTTCCAAGAAGGGTACTGCTTACGCAGCCCAGGTTGCCGCAGAAAAGGTCGCAGAAATCGCTAAGCGCGATCACGGCATGAACAGTGTCGACGTCTTCGTCAAGGGCATTGGTCTCGGCCGCGACAGCGCAATCCGCGCTTTCAGTGCGATGGGTATTTCCATCAATAGTATTACTGACGTCACCCCAGTTCCACACGGTGGTTGCCGTCCTAAGGGAGAAAGGAGACCGTAATGGCACGTGATATTGCACCTATTGGTAAACAGTCTCGCCGTGAAGGTTATGCACTTGCTCCAAAAGCGCAGAAAATCATGGCAAAGAAGACCGGTATTCCTGGTCAGCACGCCGACATGCGCGTTCGTGGTGGCAGTCTCTATTTGACTCAGCTCCGCGAAAAGCAGAAGGTTCGCCGCATTTACGGCCTACTCGAAAAACAATTCGCTAAGCTCATGCGCGAAGCACAGGGTGCCGAAGGTATGACTGGCGAGAAACTTCTTGAATATCTCGAACGTCGCGCAGATAACGTTGTCTATCGTGCCGGTTTCGCAGCAACTCGCCGCGCAGCACGCCAGCTCGTTTCTCACGGACATTTCACCCTCAACGGTAAGCGTATCGATATTCCATCTATCCGCTTGTCCGCTGGTGACGTTCTCGAAGTTCGTCCAAAATCAAAGAAAAACAGTTATTTCGTAAACTTGGCCAATATCGCCGGTGCTTCTAGCCAGGCACCTCTCTCTTGGATGAAAGGCGATGTCAAGAACATGAAGATTGAAATCACTGGTACACCAAAGCGTGAAGAAGCTGAGGTGGGCATCAACGAACAGTTAATCGTCGAGTATTACTCGCGCTAAAAAGGAGAAGTATGACAAAAGTAATTCACGAAGCAGAGCTAGCAGAAATCAAGGATCTTGGTGAAAACAGCGCAAGCTTTGTTATCAAGCCTCTTTACTACGGCTATGGTAACACTCTTGGTAATTCACTCCGTCGTGTTCTTCTCTCTAGCATTAAGGGCGCTGCCATCACTGCTTTCCGCATCGAGGGCACTACCCACGAATTTAGCGCAGTTCCAGGTATCGTCGAAGATACAGTTGACATCATGCTCAACCTTAAGAACATTCATGTCAAATCTCACTCCGACACCCCAGTCGAGATTCATCTCGAGAAGAAGGGTACCGGTACTGTCAAAGCTGGTGACATCAAACTCCCAGCAGAGATTGAAATCGCTAACCCACAGCAGGTTATCTGCAACATCGATGATCCAAAGTTCACCCTCAAGATGGACATGATTGTCGACACCGGTCGCGGCTATCTCAGCATTGAGCAGTCTAGCGCAGATCGCGTTCATAATGATATGATCGCCCTCGACGCTGTCTTCACCCCAGTGCTTCGCGTCCGCTACAACGCAGAAAACACCCGCGTTGGTCAGGATACTAACCTTCAGCAGCTCACCCTCACCATCGATACCGATGGCACCATCACCCCACGTGAGGCATTCGAGGAAGCAGCCGCTATCTTGGTTAACCAGTACAAGGCTCTCGCCGGTAGCACCACGGTCGAATCCGCACCAGCACCTACCGCAAACGCCGCAGAAGACGAATCTGGCCTTATGCTTCCTATCGAGGAGCTCGGCCTTAGCGCACGTACCGCAAATGCATTGCTCAACAATGACATTCATACCGTCCGCGATCTCGTCGTATTATCAGAAAGCGATCTCAAAGAGCTCAAGGGCTTCGGCGCAAAGGCTCTCGATGAGGTTCGCGAAAAACTTACGGAGTTAAAAGTTTAAATGCATCGCCATGGATATAAAGGGCGCAAGTTCGGTCGCGAAGCCGACCAACGCACTGCACTAACACGCGGTCTGATGCGCTCCTTGTTTAAATACAAGTCTATCAATACGACTTTGGCCAAGGCTAAAGAAATTCGCCGTCCAGCTGAAAAGCTCATTACGATTGCAAAGAAAGGCGATCTCGCCTCTCGCCGCCTCGTAATTGCTCGTCTTGATGACCAGCTTATCGGCAACGAACTCGTCGATGTTATCGCTCCACAGATTAAGCGCAACAGCGGCTACCTCAAGATTGAACGTACCGGCTTCCGCCGCGGCGACAACGCTGAGATGGCAACTATCGCTTTCGTAGACGAAATCAAAGACAAAGCCGAAGCAAAGCCAGCAGCAAAGAAGGAGGCTAAGTAATGAAAACTTACAGCCAAAAGTCCTCCGAGATTAAGCGCGAATGGTGGATTATCGACGCTAGCGTTATGCCACTTGGCAAGCTCGCTGTCGTAATCGCCGACAAGCTTATGGGCAAATCAAAGGTTACTTATACCCCACATACCGATAACGGTGACTATGTTGTCGTCGTCAACGCCAAGAACCTCAAGGTTACCGGCGAAAAGATGACCGATAAGCACTACTATCGCCACTCTGGCTTCCCAGGTGGTCTTACCGACCTCACTCTCGCGGAAGTTATCGAGAAAGAGCCTCGCCTCGCAATCGAGCAGGCAGTCAAGGGTATGATGCCAAAGAATAAACTAGCAGCTGATCGCCTCGCACGTCTCCGCGTCTTTGACGGCGCAGAACATGCCCACACGGCACAACAGCCAAAGGAGATTAAGTAATGCCAGCTAAGAACGCAAAGTACACCTACGGTAACGGTAGCCGCAAGGCTGCAACCGCAACCGCACGCCTCTACAAAGGCAAGGGTGAAATCACTATCAACGGCAAGCCAGCTCTCGAGTTCCTAAGTGGTAACAAGACGCTCCTCGCCGAGGTGACCGATCCACTCGCACTTACGCAGAAGCAAAAAGACTACGATATCACCATCCTCGTTAAGGGCGGCGGTGTCGCAGGTCAGGTTGACGCTATCAAGCTCGCCATCTCTCGTGCAATTGTTACGGAGTTCCCAGAATTCCGCCCAGTGCTCAAGAAGGCCGGCCTCATGAAGCGCGACCCACGCGAAAAGGAACGCAAACACTACGGTCTCCGCAGTGCTCGCAAACGCGAACAGTTCTCCAAGCGCTAATCTTGGAAATCAAGCAGAAATACCACTCCAACAGGGGTGGTATTTTTGTGCTAACCTTAAGCTTGATTGACTTTTCGCCTCATCTGTGATATAATAGAATTATCTAGTTCGATACAAGAAGTATCACATCTTTTAATCGGACTCGCAAATTATGAGTTCGGCGACAAGATGTGATCTTTTTTGTATCTCCAAAAACAAACAAGGAGGACAAGGAATATGAAAAATCCTAAGAAAAAGGCGCCTCTTGCGCTGAAAAAGGTAGTAAGTTTAATGTTGATAACGGCGCTCATCGCAATAGCAACCGCCTGCAATGAGGCCGGCAACGGGCAAATCGATGACCGCGTCGAAGTAACTACTCGAGATACTGCAGAGCAGATCATCGAGAATGACGTCGAAGAGCCTAATCAGAGCATCGCAACAATAGAGACGACAACCGAAGCCACTACTGAGTCAACAACAGAGGAGACGACCGTAGAAACGACAGCAGAGCTGCCGAAGACAACGGTTACTGGTGAATTCGATTACACTCTCTATGAAGGTACCGAGTACCAGACGACGCTCTATATGGACCTCAATGCCGATTACTTCATTTCGACACCGTTTGGCGACCAGACCATGTATGAACTTCAGACATGGGAATTGGGCGATCAATATGGTTGGCTGGAAGACGGAAAGTGGAATCTGTACGATTTGTATGATGATATTTCATCAGATCGCGGCACATTCACGCTCGGTTATTCACCCGTTTATACATACCAGTGCGATGGATATCGCGTATATATGTATGTCGAATACTACGATGACGTAGTATTCGGACCGCACGATGAATGCCAGATTAAATCTATCTCTATAAGTTACGTGCAGAATGATAGTACTGAACCCGCATTTGAGAATCCTGGCCCCGAGCAGATGGACGTAATCATCAATTTCGCTCAGCACCCCGACGATTGTAATTACACCTGTAATTTCAAGCCGTTTGGCGGATCTCGTAGCGATATCATTATCTATCAGTACATCATCTGGGCTTGTTCTAAGTATCCGGGCGACTCATCAGTGCTCTACGGTTACTTCCAGAATCCGACAGTTGTCGACGGCAGATGGATCATCGAACTACCTTAAACTCAAAAAAAAATAGCTCCGTTCGCGGAGCTATTTTATTTGTTGCAGCTATTATAACTCAATGAATAATTGAACATCTCAGGATTAACGCCGAGATTACTAATTACGCCTTTAACAGACTCCATCACAGAATTCTTATTATCGTCCGTCTCGCAATTATAGATATGGACATAAAGCTTTCTGTCGTGGTCGGAACGGTACATGCGATACTTAACCCCTGCTTTCGACGCGCCGTCATAGGGAAGAATATCGCCAAGATAAGTAGTAATCGAGTCATTACCTTCGCCATAATTTGTCGCACAAAAGCTATTCGGATATTTTGTTTCTGACATTTTCGGACAGCCGATATAGGTTACGCCATTATTAATTAACACCGAATAGGTCTGCTCTATATCGTCAAAATCCATCAAGAACTTCTTGTAACCAGGCATCGATTCGCTATAAGAAGACCAACGAATCGAAAGATTACCGTTCTTCGCGCTCGGAACCTGGACCGTAATGGCGTCCTTCAAAGATTTAATCTCTTTATCCGTCAAAAGACTCTGGCTCTTATCAGAACCGTAGTTCACAATGGGGAAGCTCCGCGAACCGAGCGTCGAAATAGCGAAAACCAGAATAATAATCGAGACAAACAGTACAAACAAGGAAATCATCACAACTTCGGCTCTTTTGCTAAAATTCTCTTCCATACTATTTCACCTTCCTAAACACACGGTATTCGCCGCCACGGAGATAGCCCGAAACGATATCAGTAGACCAGTCCGCCATCGGTGGCCTCGTCCCAGGACAATATGGCTCACCATTGCGAGTCGCAAAGGAGGCAGACGCCATCACGTTATTAAATCCAGCAATCTCACCAACGAATAGCAATGTGTGCCCAACGCTAATCAAAACGTCGCCTGGTTTCGCATCAGCATTCGAGTTAATCTCGCTCGTAACTTCTTTCCAGTTCGGGCTATTGTCAAGATATGCATTCTGGCCATTCGTACCATCACCCCAGGTACCGCGCTGATTCGGGTTATACTCTGGGTCCCAACCACTCTCGCGCATCATCGTCGTCACGAAACCGCCACAGTCATTGCCACTACAGCCACCCGCGTACCAAACGCCACCATCAATCAGGGAAGCGTACTCGGGCTTGCGGCTACCGATGCCGCGCTTTTCGGTCGAATAATCCGGCCAGGCCACCTTGAGAACGAGATCCTGAAGCGCCTTTACGTCACCGGACGTACCGCCTTCGCAGACGACGTTCAGGCTAGAGTTGAAAGCCTCAATACCATTCTTGATATACTCGAGCGTCTCGGAAGTGATATCTGTCCAAATAAAGCCATCCTTAAGGGAAATGCCAGTCTCAACATTGATTGCAGCGAGCAATTCGCCAAGGTACATCCAGTCTTCGGAGCTAAAGTCAGAAGCGCTCTGCAAGTTCCAGCCTTCTACAGCGTCCGTGTCATTCTTCCAACCAATCAGCGTAATCTGAACACCAGCCGCATCATTGTCGCCGCTGCCATTCCCCGACGACGTCTTACCGACCGAACCGTGCTGGTAGACATGGTGCGTCTTTAGATTCACGGTGAAGTGCGGAATTTTTGAGTTGCCCTCATAGAGATCGAGCGGGTTGCCGCCACCGCCGTCCGTAGTATTAGACGTATGGAAGGTAATTTTTCTAGGACCATTAATCGAATCGTCGTTTGGATGAGTGGTCGTGAAGTCTTGACCAAAGGTCGCAGGCAGGTCGGCGTAGGTTTGCGAATTTGCCTCTTTTCTGACGTAACCAGCAAGACCGTTTACAATCCAGCCATTATTCCAAATCGTACTCGAACCAGCGCGAACTTCGGAGTTAGAGCCCTTCGTTCCATTCAAAACACCCTGTTCTGGTGGGTTGCTAGCAAAATAGCCAAATGGGTCGCCAGTCTGCTTCTCCGGATCCGCCCAGTCCCAGAAGATATAAGAACCACTCAGGCCGCCACCCGACTGAATAAGCTTCGTGACGCCACGCTTAAACTGGCTTTTGTCGTTCAAATCGATTTCTACACCATCATTCGTTGCGCTACCAATACCGGCACCACAAGCACTTGTGAAACAGTCGTGTTCAACAATCTGCGGAGGAAGAGTACGATTGCCGTTAACGAGCACATCTCGCACAGCCTCGATATAGGTTGAGTTGCCACTATATGATTCGCTGTAGTGATAGTAAGTCGCAAACCAACCGCCGCTACTTGGTGGAGTCTTCAAATAGTTAACGAGGCCCTCAGCACTACCTTTTTGCGACACCTTCTTGTATTCAAACAAGTTTGCCATCAGAGAAGCCTCAGACTTTACGCCAGCTTCGCTAGTGCCGTTTTCTGCGACCGCCATCGCCGTAATACCAGCCACCTGACCATCGGTCAAATCATATTTCGTGCCCTGGAAAATCTCACCGGAGAGACCATCATTCGGATCGCAACAGGCATTCGAGTCTTTATAGACGGAACTGAATGCTGCATTATTCGATACCGTTGACCCCTTGAATTCTTCATAAATCGCACGCGCCTGCGCCACGCGGTTCGTCGCGCCTTGCCAGTTGCCGCCATAATCATAATACTGCAATGGCTGACCCGGCGTAGAGCTAGTCTGGATTGCACCCTCAAAGTGAACAACAAATACCTCTGCTGCATACTCTGGCTCATACGGATCACCTGGCTTAGCCTGGATCTTTTCCTTCCAGTTATCCCAAGTGCGCCATTTATCCCATGCATAATCGAGCTGGACCTGAATCAACTTATCCAAATCGCTCTTCGGGATCGAGGAATCACCATTCGCGCCGCCGTAAGTACTAATATCTTCGTAATATTTCGTCAAACCCAAGTCGTCGAGCTGCCTATACATGTCGGCCGCATTTGTGCTATTCATCTGGAACAGGCCCCAATAAGAATGGTTAGAAGCGCGCGTCGCGACGAAGCCAGACTCGACATAGGCATTGCCAAGCACGCCTGCCGTCTGTGCCTCATTCAAGCCCTTAGCACGGAAGAAGTTCCACATCTTTTCCTTCGTGTTATTGCCAGATAAACCGCCACCAGAAAGCGTACCGGAGCATTCCTCTGGGTTGTAGAACATAATATTCGCGCCGGCAAACTTATCTAGCAATTCTTCGGAGAGAGCAAAACAGCGCGAGACCGGCAAAAACACCACTAAGAGCGCCGCGAGAAG
>JAFYZJ010000066.1 GCA_017548735.1 Candidatus Saccharimonadota bacterium
GAATGCGATTAAATCGCTCATTCATATGGGCGGTAAAGAGACGGAGTATGATATTTATATCATTACTTCGTCATTGTCGGCCGAGAACCGACGGGCAATTGAGAGTATCGCGCACGTTACCTGGCCGGACGCTGGAGAGATTTTTCGCTACTGTCCGGTAACGGAGGAATATCCGGTCGATGTGTATGCTCGGCTGGCTATCCCGTCGCTCCTACTTCAGTACGATAAGATTATCTACAGCGATGTGGATGTCTTATTTCGTACTGATTTGTCCGAGCTTTACGGTCTAGACATGGTCGGCTACGATTGGGCGGGGGTGCCGGTCGAGAAAAACGTTGACCACGCCTGTCTGTGCGGTGGGGGGATGAGTGGGCATCAGAAATTTGCGGAGAACACTAATGAGTGTATCTTCGCGACAGGGTTGATGCTCATCAACGCCAAGCGGTGGCGCGAAACTCGCCTCTTAGATCGAGCACTTGAAGCGGTCGATTATTATGGTGACCGCCTGAAAATGTTTGACCTCGATGTATTAAATAATATATGTCAGGGGTCAATCAGACCGTTGTCGCTCCGTTGGTGTGCTTTCGAGGATCTCGTAAGTGCTAGGCGCGTGAGCGATACGGCGCTCTATCCTTTCCTTGCCGAGATTTATTCGAAGCAAGAGATAGAAGAGGCGGCGGCTCGGCCGGCGATAATTCATTATACCGGCGTGAATAGTATTAGAGTATGGGATAGAGAGCTGACCGACTGTCCGGCAATCTATCGGTATTATAAAAGATTGGAGGTGACACGTTAATGGAGCGGCTCGAACTGGACGGTAAGAGGACCGTCGTTTTGGCTCCGCACCCAGATGATGAATCTATCTGGTGTGGCGGACTACTCTTGAAGTATCGCCCCGACGTCGTTGTACTGACAGATGGACGCTATGGCGGCGAGGATGGGCGTGAGGCGGAAACGACTCGCATCCGCCATAAAGAGCTGGCTGTGGCGATGAGGCTTGCAGGGGTGACGAGCTACTGCGAGCTTGGCATTGAAGACGGCAGACTTGCAGAGGCGGATTTTGGCAAGATTGCCAGAAAGGTTAGGTTGGATGATTATGATGTAATCATTTGTCCGGCTCCGCATGATAGCCATCCCGATCATGCTTGAGTGTGGAGGTTTCTTGAGCCGTTCGTCAGAGACGACCAAGAAGTTTACTTTCACGATGGCTGGTCTGCGTTGGCAGAGCCGACGCACTATCTCGATATCTCTGATGTAGTAGAGGGGAAGAAAGCGTTAGTGCGGGTCTATGCTAGCCAAGAAGCATACGTTCGCTACTCTGAGAGGGTGGCGGCGTTAAACTACTACCGGGGTTTGCTTGTCTATCCGGCAGTAGAATACGCGGAAGCGTATGCAAGAATACAATAATTACTCAAGCCTTCGGCATTTATGTCGGGGGCTTTTTTATGCTAATCTACATGGAAGATTTAGTAGTAGATGAGGTTTGCCGTGGTAAAGGTATCGGCGGACGGATACTAGAAGCAGTGAAGGATTGGGGGCGCAAAAAAGGCTGCCAACGATTGGAATTCGCATCTACGAGTCGCGAGAATATAGAGAATGCAGTTAAGTTTTACGAATCGCATGGAATTATGCTGCGCGATACGGGGCAATATAGGGCGGAATTATGAAAAGAAGGGTATGAAGAAAAAGAGCTCCAAGGGTTAGTTTGGAGCTCCAGATTCGGAGTGATTAGGCTACGTCGAAATTCATTGCAATAATGAACCAAAAGACAGCATAGCCGAGCGTAGGCTCGAGCCAGAGTCGGCACCTATTAATAGGCATGCGTTGATAGTTGCGTCTTTGGTTACGATTTCGCCCTCTGCGATGGCTTGAAGGACTCTTTTGAAGAGTCTATCGTTTGTTGTCGCGATTGTAAGCAATGTTTCGCTATCGCGCTCTTCCTTTTGAAGTCCTTCAGATAGGGAGTCGGGGATAGGTGTTTTATTGTCGGAGAGGCAATAATTAGCGGCAAATAGTGCATCTTTAGCAAATTCCCTCATATTGATAATGCTTGCGGCGCAGGCTATGAGCATGTCTGCATAATCCATGCTCATGTTGCCCATACATATCTTAAGCGCGACAATCTTAAAAAGATGCCGAATCTTTTTGGCGTCGTTTTTGTTGAGGGTACAGTATGGGCCGCAGTATGGGCCGCAGTTGTAAAAGTTACCCGAGATGTTTGCATTGATTGCCTGAAATATTTTAATGATGGGGTTCTCGTCCTCTCGCATTATGGCAGATTTGATGATTTCTTCGGGTGTATATGTGCGAGTAGAAACAGGAGTGAGAGTGCGTTCGTAGCTTCTGTCGAAAGTTGTCAGATCTTCTGTTTTTGCCATTGTAGTAGTCCTCCTTTGTAAAAAACTGGCGCACGATTGCGCCCAAAAAGCTATTCTGTATTAAAACACAAAATATTGACGTCTGTCAATATGGGCGTCATTGCATTTGAGGGTAGGAGGGGGCTATTTAAAAGCGCTTGGCATGATGAGGTGAAGCAGAAAATTAAGAATAAGAATGTGGAGATTAGCGATAAAGATAATGCCTAAGAGGCAGGCGCCGAGACCGAATAACTTGACTTTATTGTAACTGCTGACGCCGCTAGCAAAGTTATCGGCAATCTTTTGGTGATGGACCACAATTAAAATACCCGCTACGAGCAGGGCGACGCCACCAAAGAAATATCCGATATTGTAGCCTTCCATAAGCATAATTATAGCACGAATGGCGGTTTTTACTTGCGTTTTCTACTCTTATCTAGTAGAATTGATGGCAGTAGGGGATATAGCTCAGCTGGTTAGAGCGCGTCACTGATAATGACGAGGTCTGTGGTTCAAGTCCACATATCCCCACCAGAAGATGTAAGAAATCGGCGATTGGCCGTTTTTTGATGGTGAATGTTTAATATGCAGTGCGGCCCAGTTGATTTTTCTTATTGAATACTTTTATACTTATAATTGTAGAAAGTGAGGTCCTTAATGAAGAAAAATGGAATGGAGGCGCGGAGCGATTCAGAGCTGTCGGAACTTGAAGCGGAGAAGGAAAATCAACGGCATGTCGGTGCTGCCGTTTTAGCTGCGGCTAACTTCCATACGCGTTATGAAAAAAA
>JAFYZJ010000067.1 GCA_017548735.1 Candidatus Saccharimonadota bacterium
ACTCTATTCTTGACATCGTGGCGTGTTTATTGCATAATTAGAAGCACGGGCGTTCCTCTCGGGAGCGACGCCTAGTATCTTGAGAGAAGGTGGCATGGATGTTTAAAAATAGCAAGGTAATACATCTGTTAATGGATAACGTGATGCTCATATGTATGTGCGTTGTGTTTTTAACATTTGCTTTTGGTGTGGTGTGTTTTACGAAGGTTACGATCACCCGTTTTGCGACGAGGGATGAAGCTAAAACGGCGACAATTCGCGCTGTTATGGAGCTCGAGCCTGAATTAGAAGGCGCCAGTGAAAGCGAGGTCGAAATTGATGCGACGTCGATTCTGTATAGGGGTCGGCAAATTAGTCTCTGCGATGCTTCTGAAATATTAGTCGAGAAATACTATGACGATTATTGCGTCTGGAATTTCATTGCTCTGATTGGTGGCGTAATAATAATGGCGCTTATTTCTCTAGTCGGCCTATGGTCTGCGATTGGTGAAATAAAAAAGCTTCGAGGTAAACAAAAAGCCGTAGACACACAATCCATTAGCCAGCCTTTAGACAACCGCCCCCAGTAAGGGGCGGTTTTTTGCGTTAAAAAGCCACCTCCGGAGAGGTGGCTTTCTCGTGTTGAGAGAAACACTTAGTTCTTGCGAAAATGGTACTTCTTTTTTGTCAGCTGTGCGATTTCGCGAGCTGTCTCAGAACGCTCAATCTCGTCTTCGTTCATTGAAATGACGGCGATGTGCTCGCCGCCGGCGAGCTTTGACGCTGCGCGGCTGATGCCGCAGCTGTTTGCGTTCATGTGCTTGTTGTGCACCTGACCCGGGTCGCCGATGACAATGATTTTTGAACCTTCACCAATTCTGCTGAGCAACTGATGCATCTGAGCCCACTCAAAGTCTTGTGACTCATCGTAGATAATCCAAGAATCTTCGAGATTACGTCCACCCATGTGAACCATAGAGGTCAACTCGCAATGGTCGTCAATAATCTTATCGACTTCTTCGTTGAGCTGCTTGTTGCTCTTTTTCTGGCCGCCCTTTGCTTTGTCGCCCTTGATCTTGATGCCGGAACGAATATTGTCGACAATCGGCATGGCGTTAGCGAGGGTCTTCTGGTGTTCGTCGCCAGGCAAGAAGCCAATCTGCTCGCCCCAGCTGGGGTCACGCGGACAAATAAAAACTCTCTCGAAGTTTGAGTTTGAGTCAATAACCGCATTGAGACCGGCATTGACGGCAAAGAAAGTTTTGCCGGTGCCGTATGTTGCAAAACAGATGACGACGGTGATTTCCGGTGCCAACAGTGCTTCATAGTACATTGCTTGACCGACTTTGCGCGGACTGAGCGGGACTACGCCACTCTTCGGCTTGCTGTCGTTAGGAGTGATGTAATACAGCGGGCGCAGCGCCCATTCGTCCTCCAACTGGCCATTTTGACCTCTTCCGCGCGAGAAACGGCCGATGAACGTGGTGTATTCGCCAAGATTTTTAGCATCCGGCCAAGCATACACGTCGTCATCGAAAGTAAATTCGACGAATTCGTTTGGAAGGAGCGGCGGCTCATCCTTGAAGAGTTTCGCGAACTCTTCTTCGGTGAGCTTCGGATTCTTTCCAAACCAGGAACTCCAGCCTTTTCTAGGCAGACGGAGCTTGCGGCGTCCGGTGTACTGGACGTGGTTGATTTCTGCGATATCGATGTGACGGCCGAGAGCTTTCGAAATCATCGCATTGTCGCCAGTAAGAATAGCAACTGTTCCGGGGTGGGCGTTATTGAGGTAATCCGCAGTTGCCAAGGCGCTGGCGGATGTACTCTTTTTGCTATCGTCTTTGACGAAAGTCTGCGCATCGTCCGGTTTGCTAAATCTTATCTTCATGCCGTTTTCGCATTCGAAATGGTCGAGCTTCTTGTAATGAATCTCTTTGAGCATATGTGAAATCGTGGCCAAAAGGATTTCGGCGGATTCCCCGCGAGTCGTAGTCGAGTCATCGCGGAACTCGCTGAGGCGGTCGATGTACTGGTAAGGGATTATCATCTCTTCCGCTTTTCTCGGCGTGTCCTTGTCCGGCGTGAGAAGGTCGGGCTCGCCAATCAGAGCATCGAGTGCCGGTACGAGCGTAGGATGCCACTTTAGTTCAGGATGTTCTTTAATTGCCTCCTCGATTCTACTGGCTTCCTCGGCCTGCGCCTGCTCAACTTTCTGGTTGTCGACGTACTTCTGGTCTTGCTTCTTCTGCGTAGCGTTGAACTTGTTTATTCTCTGCTGTGCTTCTTTCTGCTGTCCGGTTTTAACCGGTATCTTTTTAGGTCTTCCTGACATTGAAATTCCCCCTTTCAGGTGTAGGTGCTTCTCTCTAAACGTACGAAACAAAATAGGCATCTATAGTAGATGCCCACCTGTATTAAGTTCATTATAGCATGGGGGTCGGAGCTGCTTCTCCATTGACTTTTTATGGTTTTTGTTGCATAATCCTAGATAGAAGAGTTATTATTTTTCGTTCTTTTAAAGGAGGTGATTTTAAGTGTCCTTACTAATAGATTTGCAAAACTTTATCATATTATCCTGCGTTTTCCTGTTGATTGTTGCTTTTATTAATCATTCAGTTTGTAAGCGGAATCAGCATAATCGTTACTTGGCGATTCGGGGAGATATTCGTAAGATTGAGCCAAATCTCGTGGATTATCCCGGCGATTTTACAATCGTCGATACGATCCTCGGCAGTGATAGTATTGATGATATTTGGATTATGCGTGACGACGGCCTTGTGTGGGCGCCGGGCGACGAGGTAAAGCAGATGATTAGCCGTTTTAAGGCGGCGATTAATCAATCCGCATCGTACTTAAAGATTGCTATCGCGATCTTTAGCGCGTGCCTTGGTCACTACCTGATTTTCTGGCTGATTTATTTAATGATGACACAATAGCTCTTCTGCCACGCTCAAATGAGCGTGGTTTTTAATGCTCTCTGATTGACTGATTATGCCGTTCGTGATATAATATAAGTATGGTCGTCGCGAGGGCGACTACGTATTTTTCTAGGGGTTTCTCCGTGTTTTCGCGGCTCGTCCCATCCATCTCGCGCAGGTGGCTAGAACGAGTCGCGGAATCGTCCGCACTTACACTTAGGCACCGCTGCCTATAAGGCGGAGAAAGGAGAGGCGTATGGCTGCAAATCAAAACCCGGAATTCTGGAATATCCCGTACGATGTTACTGCGACAAAGTGGGAACGTTTCTGTTTCTGGACTATGCCTATGGTTCTGGCGTATGTATACCCGCAGGTAATATACATAGCTATTGATGCTTTTATCGGCAGAATTAATGAGGGCGCTCATCTTGGAATTGATCCGGGTTGGGCGATTGCTTTTGGCTTTATCAACTGCGGGCTTCTTCATATTTATATGATTTTCCGCCGCAAGTGGCTCGAGAAATATGGCTTCATGCTGCTGATGTATAGGAAAGACTGCAAACGCGCTCACAAACCCCTTTAAAAAATACCCCCTAGGTTTAACCGGGGGTATTTTTCTTTGGTTAATCGCGGTTGCGGAAGCTAAAGAAGATTGGCGTGCCGCCGAAGTCGAAGGCTTCGCGTAAGCGGCGTTCGAGGTAGCGCTTGTAGCTCCAATGAAGGAGGCTGAGATTGCTGCCGTAAACGACGAACCATGGTGGGCAAGTATCGGTTTGAACCATGTAACGGAGCTTTGGATGGGTGTTTTTGAGGCCGGCTGGCGGGTGCG
>JAFYZJ010000068.1 GCA_017548735.1 Candidatus Saccharimonadota bacterium
ATAAAAGATGGCAGAAGTACCGAGAAGGACGGGGGAGCGCGAGCCGCAAAGCGCAAAAGAGCTACTTAGAAAAATAGCAGAAAAATATGGGGGACCAGATAAAAGAGATTTATTGGAAGATGCGGGAAAAGCTGCGATAGGTCCAGGCTTCAGTTTCTCGGATCTCGCGATTTACGAAAGATATACTGCAGATCAATTGGCGGCATTGCAAAATGAGCTGGTAAGGAGAGAGACGCGCCCGCCAGAGCAGAGAAATACGCCACCTGCGTCGCCGGAGCAGAGAAATACGCCACCCGCGTCGCCAGAAAATAGGAATTCGGGCGAATCTCGCGAAAAGAATAAAACTAAAGCGGCCATTATGGGTGCGGCTGCTCTCAGCATCGCTGCCGTAGCTACTGCGGCCGGTTTTGCTGGTTATACTTTTGGCCAAAGGGCAAATAAGGAGCAACCTGCAGCGAATTTTGAGAATGTTAACGAGCAGGACGCAAATGAGAACGGTTCGGAAGAGATGGAGCAGGCGGAGAGCATTGATGTGAGCGATCAGTATGCGGGGCATTTCGCAAACGATAACGGCGATGGCTACAATGAAGCGAAGAGTAGTCGTTATGCATTTGGCGAATCGCTCGAGAACGCTGATTATGAAACTATCATGAAGGAGGAGGAGCACATTGCTTATCATGAGCCTTCGTTGTTTGCGGCGCAATATTATGACTTGGACGATAGCGCAAAATTGGTCTTGAAGCTTGATGATGGTACTGAAATAAATACCGCCGGGATGTCAATGGGTGAGTTGGATGCTTTGATGGACACTAGTGAGAGTGCGCATAGGCAGATGGCTTCACATTATCTGCAGCTAATTGGCGGCGAAGGTAGTGGGCACGAAATGACGACGCTGAACGGCAAGTATGTTAATGTTTACGGTCGACTAAATGAGGGAAGTGATGGTCAGTTTGTATCAAGAAACATTGAGCCTGTCCATTGCTTTAAAAATGAGAATGGTTCTCAGGCGATTAAGTTTAGGTATAAGATTCCAGGCGAAGACGGTAAATATGCGGAAACGACGTTGCGTCTGGGTTGTGGCTTGCAGGTTGTACGCCTAGAAAATGACCCTGTTGCGGATAAAATTATTACAACTACGGAAGAAGTGTCGGAGAATCCGACTACGGAAACTGTGACGGAAAACCCAGAGACTACGACGAAAACTCCCCCAGAGACTTCGTCGGAAACTCCCCCAGAGACTTTGAGCGAAAAGACGCTATTTACTGAAGAGGAAATGTATGACGATGATCATGCTGCCGAAGAATGGGACAATAAAAATACCGGTTCGGGTTCAGTAGGGGAAAAGCCATCAACTGCTTCGTCGACAGAAGATATGGGCGGCGGAGGTAATACGGGTAGCGAGCCAGAGACGTCTTCTCCTAAAAGCGAACCAGTTTATCAAGAGCAGCGAGAGGCCGTTCAGAGTAGTTCTTCGCAGAAGAGTGAGGAAGTGGTTCAGCAGCAAGAATCGGAAGCTAGAGCGCAGGTGCAGGAAAACCATGAAGATGCAAGCATTAATGCGGCTATAGATAGCCAACCGAGCGGTAGCGAGGTGAAGGATAGCTTCGATACGAATAATGATGGAAATGTAGATGAAGCCGAGCTAAAAGCTTTATTGGAATCGTAAAACAAAAAGGAGCGAAACATGCAAAAACAAACGAATACTAACTTTAAGCGGAGACTGATGATTGCGGGATTGTCGGCATTGGCATTGTCCGTGCTGGTGCCAGCCGCGTCATCGTATGCGTGGGGCCCGGATCGTCCGACGTATACGATGAAAAAGCCGGCAGATCACGCTACCTTCAACTCGATTACCGATAATAATATTATCGGCGATGAGCGCGACTTTGTGCGCGTGGCGGAGGTGGGCGGAAACGGCAAGTATGTCAACGAAATCAAAGTCACGCCGGGAAAGACTTACGAAGTCTACATCTTCTATCACAATAATGCAGCTACTGAGACTAATACGACTAATGGTAGCAAAGGTATTGCGATGAAGACAAAAGTGCGCAGTAGTTTCCCGACTAAGATCAATTCTTCGAGTAAAGGTAAGATTAGCGCGACTATTTCGTCCGATACGGCTTCGCCGGAATCGGTATGGGATGAGGCATATTTCACGACTGATTCGAAGACGGATATTGAGCTGAAATTCCAGAATATGACGGCCAAAATTAGGAATAAGGGTAGGTTGGATGGCGAAGTTCTAGGAACCCAGCTATTTAGTGAGGGTATTTATATTGGCTACAATAAACAAAATGGTGTTATTCCTGGTTGTAGCGAATATTCTGGCCATATCGTATATCGCGTGCGCGCCGAGCAGGCAAGTTCGTCAGTTTCGAAGAGTGCTTCTTTGGATGGTACAAATTTCTTCAACAGTGTAACGGCTAAGCCTGGCGATACGGTTACCTATAGGATTACCTTCAAGAATAGTGGTTCGAAGGATCTTACGAATGTAACTTTTCGCGATAAGCTTCCGGCGGGCGTTACTTTGGTTCCTGGTAGCGTAACGCTTTATGATACTGGCTCCAAAAAGACACGTACGTTGAGCGATGCGGTGGTAGCGAATGGCGTTAATACTGGTCTATTTGGCGAAGGTGTGACTGGTACTTTAACTTATAAAGTAAAAGTAAACAGCGACATTGTGAAAGATGGCAGCTGTGGTACAAACTCGTTTAAGAACACGATTACTACTATAACCGACCAGACTGGTTCTGCGACGGCTACGGCTACGATTAAAGTTGAAAAAACTTGCGAAGAGCCAGAACCGAAACCGGATCCATGTAAGAACGAAGATGGCTCCATCAAGCCTGAGTGTTGCGATAAGCCAGAATATAAAGATGTGCCAGAATGCAAGGTCGAAGACGAATGTAAGAATGAAGATGGCTCCATTAAGACTGAGTGTTGCGACAGGGATGAATACAAAGATCTTCCACAATGTAAGGAAGAAGATCC
>JAFYZJ010000069.1 GCA_017548735.1 Candidatus Saccharimonadota bacterium
AAAATTGCTTATGCTTTAATTTAGTTAAAGTAGGTCAAAATACACACGAAAACAGGAGAGGGAAATGTGTAAAAATAAACACGCAATAAATGGGTCTTTATTGCACGTTGCCGTATTTGGGGCGGCAGTTCTAGCAACAACTTTGATTAGCGGCAGCGTTTTTGCTGCGCCAGTAACAGACAAGGGCTTGGTGGCCGGCGAAGATGATGTTCGTTGGGAATACGAACTCACAACCGATTCGAGCAACGCCGTAAACCCTCAGGAATTGACGATTCACTTCTACGATAAACCAGTAGACCTCAGCACAGTTTCCGTACCTTCTCTCTCCTACCTTATTAGCCATATTTCTGGCGCAACCAATGACCTCGACACTTATTTCCTAAAAGATGCTGACACGGCAGCCCAAAATACGGCCTACGGCAGCGCAAATCCTCGTCGCACTCCTGAAGTAGACACGACCGTCCTCGACATGACCGATACTTCAAAGATCCAAATTCGTGGCGTCAAACCAATCATCGACCCAGAAGTCGAAACCGAGCTCGTCTTCGGCGAGAACATGGTAATTGGCGATACCTTTGAAAAATACGCAAAGTTGCGCGCTTACGAAACGATTTCCTGGTACTCCTATTCTAATGGCAACGGCTATTGGAATCTCGGCAATGGATCAGATCGATTGCTCGACTTCACGACGATTCCTGGCTGGGACAGCATGACGCTCGATGAACAAATCAACTACCAGGCTAAAGTCGAAGATTTTGGCTGTATCGATACTAATAACCTCACGCCAGACTATGTCCCAGAAGCGGGAAAATGTTACGCTCAAGGCAGTTCATATAGTCCACAGAATCAAACGACTTTCTTTGGTGGCGCTTTCTCTGGATATAAACTCAAACTTACAAATTTCGAAGCAAGCAACTTCAATTACGTTGGCTATCAGGCCTTCAAAGATTCGACCTTCAATGAAGCTAATACCACGATGACTATTGACGGCAACTCGCTCAAAGGTGGTTTCATCTTCCAGAACACGAATATCAAAAAAGCCATTATTAACACCGAGGCCTACGGCGACGATCTCTTCAATGGCTGTTCGCAGCTCACCGAGGTCACGATTGCCGATAGCGTCACGAAGTTAAACGCAGGCGTTTTTGCCGGCACCGGCCTTACGGCGTTCGACTTCTCTTCTACGAACATTAAGAGAATCGGCGCCCGTGCCTTCAATAGCGCGCAGCTCACTGAAGTAAATTTTGGCGGAATTAACCGCATCGATTATGCTGCTTTCCAGAATAACCATCTCACCGAGATTTACTTACCGAAATCAATTAATTATCTTCAGTCAAATCTTTTCTATAATAACCCAATCACAAAAGCGACAGTTGCTTACGATACACTCACGAGCGGTACAACTTTGCCATTCTATGTAGTGCTTGACGGCTACATGCATGGCAACACCGATCCGAAATCCGCAAACAATAGTCTTCAGGATTTGACCGTCCTCGCCCCTTACGCAGCCAACGAACCAGTCAGTGCAACGCACGTCACTCATGACGATTATCGCTGGCATTACGACCCATACACCCAGGAGCATTTGGATGAATGGAAGTCTCACGACGGCGGCACTTACGGCTGGGCGAGCTTTACTTATTATCAGAGAAAACATTTCTTCATTGACGGCAAAAGAGATGACCAACATCACTATGATTACGAATTCGAGGACGACTATGCCGATGTTGATAGCAAGAAAAACGTCATTGCTCCGCTCTATTTCTCCGACATCAATGGTCTTAAAAAGATTACGATTGGCGATGGCTACGAATACATTGGTGGCGCCGCTTTCTGGAACCTCGCCTACAATAGTTTCGGCTACACTTGGCAGTCTATGCTCGGCTACAATAGAGACGGCAGCAGCTGCTACACCTACGGGTCGCAAACATATTGCAATAACGTTAAGTCTCGCCGCATTGAAGAAATCAGGCTTCCAGAAGGCTTAAAAGGTATCGGCAACTTGGCCTTTGAAGATATTTGGTATGACGGCATCAAGCTAAATCTTCCAAGAAGCCTAGAGTTCATCGGCATCGCGGCCTTTAGGAAAGTTTGGCAATTGAATACCGATTTCGATTTGCCAAACATTAAATACATCGGCGACTATGCGTTCGAATCGACGATGCTTAAAAACATTACGCTTAACGATAAGATTTATTACATCGGCGACCACGCCTTCTCGAATATCCCTACCATCGAGAATATTACGATTGACTTCGATATCTTCGATCCAGACTTAATGATTGTCGACTTCAATGAAAACCTCTACAACTATTCTTACGGCGACAGCGATGAGATGTGGATATATGAAAATGGCCAGGCCACCCCTAGCGAAGCGGGCTTCAAAAAGAACCACCAGCGCTTCTTCAAGCAACTCTTTGGCGAGTTCTATAGCATGTGGTACGGAAATCAGACCGACATCGATCGTTGGGGCGTCAAACGTGACAAAAGCGAGATTAGCGGTAGCTGGCATCAAAAATTCGACAAGATTACTTTCACCGACAAAGTCGTTCATGAGATGCCAGTCAAGGATATAGTGGATGGTTACGTGGACAAAGCGAACACTTCCCATAGCAGTCTTGGCGATAGTTGGGGCGCAAACTATGACGTTTTCTTTGGCTATATGATTGCGGACGAAATCGATCTTAGCGCTACCGCCTGGAAGGTTATTCCACGCAACTTCTTTAATCAGGCCAAAATTGACAAAATCGATTTGCCGGAAAACCTCGAAGTAATCGGTCATCACGCCTTCAGCTCTGTCGAGATGCAAGAAGAATTAATCATCCCAGATACGGTCAAGGTGATTGGCGACAAAGCCTTCGAATGTTGGCGCCTAACAAACGAATCTGGCGTAATTAGCAACGCCGCAAATAATGGCTATACTATCAAAACCCCGATTATTACTAAGCTTCCTAGTTCGCTCGAGTACATTGGCTTCGAAGCCTTCTGGGGCGACGATAACCTAACGGCAGACTTGAACGCACCAAACCTCAAGCACATCGGCACGCGTGCCTTCATGAATACCGGCGTTCGCGACGTATTAATTCCAAGCGGCGTAACATCTCTCATGGAAGGTACTTTCGCAAGCGCACCGAATCTTCGCAATGTTACAATCGACGCCGACCTCGGCAGCATCGCGGGAGTTGAAGATGGCAGCAACCAGACTTTGCCGCAGCACTTTGTAGAGTGGGCAAAAAGCGAAGAACGCGCTTGGAGCGAAATCAACTCCAAGGACATCCAGATTTGTATTGGCATGGTTAAAGGCGAACTACCTTATGGTGATGACGTCGACGATCCTTACTACTGCAGCGGCTATAACAAATACGAAAATGGTAGCCGCACTATGTACTTCACGGTTGGCGACAAGTTCGATACTTTCTATACAATCTTCAGCAAGAACATGCAGGCAAGAAGCGGCGAGTACACCGAAGACGGCCAGCTCACTTCTGGTGACACTTACGGTACGCTTACCTTTGGCCCACACGCGACTACTGAGGTAGATAGCATGATTGGCCTATTCTCTGGCCTAACTTTCGAGAAAGTAGATCTCGGTCAAGCCGGCTGGAAGAAATTGTCGAAGAATACTGACGCCTTCTATAAATCCAAGATTGGTACGCTTATTCTTCCGCAAAACATTGAGACAATCAACTACGCAAGCTTCATGAAGGCCGAAGTTACTAATCCGGTCACCCTGCCAGCCTCGCTCCGTACCATTGATACGAGCGCCTTCCAGTGGTCAAAGATTGGTGGTCTCGACATTAAAGAAGGTCTTGAGACGATTAATAACACTGCCTTCCTCTGGTCTGAAATTGGTGGCGAATTCGCTTTGCCAAACTCCCTCAGAATCATCGGCGATAATGCCTTCCAGTGGGGTAAAGGCAAGATTACGAACATGCTTCCAGAGGGCGTTCAGACGATTGGCTCTGCAGCCTTCTTCGCAGCCGATTGGGGCGACAATCTTACCATCCCAAGCACGGTAACGAGCATCGGCTCTAGTGCCTTCAACGCCGAGGGCGCCGACGTCGAGTATAATAATGTCTCAATTAAGCCAGACCTCACTTCCCAGAACGCTAGTGGCCAGCTCGTTCACCAGCTTCTTTGGAAAGTGAAGATTAACGACACGCTTAATATCGAGTCCAACACGCTCGTCGGTTACGGCTCCGCAGACGTCGAAAACCGCCAGGAATTCTACAACTTGAAGATGAAGAAAGTTATACTCAAGAATCTACCGACGATTACCCGCGCCGCCTTCGACAAGTGTAGTAATCTCGAAGAAGTTGACATGAGCAAGAACGCTAACATCCGCAACATTATGCGCTACGCCTTCGATGGCGACGAGAAACTTCATATTATTAAGTTCTCGCCAGCAATTAAGAATGCAGATGTTCTCATTGGCGAACGCGCCTTCGCGGGTACCGGCTTCGAAACCATGGGTAACAACACGAAGGACTTTGACTTGACTGCCGCTAAGTTTGACGCAACTGCTGGCGCAGCATTCACTGAAATGCCAAACCTCCGCTCAGTAGATATCCCGCGCAACTTTAGCCTCGCAACTGTTCCAGTCGATACCTTTAAGAACGACTCAGAACTTCGCGAAGTTACGGTTGACTACAAAGTCACACTCATTGATGATGGCGCCTTTGCTAATGATACTAAGCTTGAAAAGATCTTCATCTGGGGTAACACAGTGGTTAAGGATGACGACTTCGCCGGCTATGAAGAACCAGATTGGTTCGGTCGTGGTGGCGATGACGACGATAATACGACTGGCACGAGTGTCGATTCTGCAAGCCGCACCATCCCAGGTCAGGCAGATGTCTACGCATATTCTGTATCGCCAACCGAAGCATACGCTAAGCTTCGCGGTAATGAAAATCTCACCGGTACCTTCTATCCGCTCGATGAGGTTCTCTACCTCACCTCGAACAAGCCAACGGTTCTCCTCAACGACGATGAAACCGATTTCGATAAATCCAACCTCATCGTCTATGGTCTCCGCCGTGATGGTGTCGTCCTCGAATCGGATAGCTGGGCAGAGTATGATGGTGTAGCCTTCGCTCGCTCCGCTCGTCCACTCACCTTCGAGAAGATGGCAGCAACCATTGAAGCTGACCCAGCCTTTGGTACTGTCTACGATACGCCAGTTCCACTCGCTGAACTCGACTTCGGCAACGAGAACTTCGCAGACATCGACTTTGCTATTGTTCCGGCCCAGGATGATCCAGCAGTTCGCATTGTGAACATTGTCTACACGGATGGCTACACTGGTGGCGAGCCTGACACTGACATCGACCCACGTCAGGAGCAGGAGCCAGAACCAGTCGAACCAACGCCAACTCCAGACCCAGAACCAGAAACTCCAGAAACTCCAGAGACGCCAAAGACCCATGATGAGCTCGGCCAGTACATTGCCCTGCTCGCTGGTAGCACCGCAGCAGGTCTTGGTCTGATTGGCTGGGGCGTACTATCGCGAAGAACTCGCAGATAAGATCGGGAAACATTAATCCGCCAAAAAATGGCGGATTTTTGTTGTAAAATACTTGCAATTACATTTTGCTTATGCTTTAATTGATTTAAAGTAGGTCAAAATACACACAAACAGGAGAGGTCATGTGTAAAAATAAAAACGCAACAAATGGGTCTTTGTTGCATTTTGTTGCCTTTGCGGCAGCAGTTTTTGTATCAACTTTAATCAGCGGCAATGCTTTTGCTGCTACTACAGATAAAGGTATTATTACCGATCCGGATACGAATATCCGCTGGGAATACGAACTGTACACCGATACGACCGATGTCGTAACCCCTCAAGAGCTTACGATTCGCTTCTATGACAAGCCGGCAGCCGAGACCACGGTTACTGTGCCATCCCTCTCCAGCCTCATCTCTCTTGTTCCAAATGCAACCAATGACCTCGATACCTATTTCTTGAAAGACGCCGATACGGCCGCTCAAGATGTGGCCTATAGCAGCACCCATCCTCGTGTCGTCGCCGAGGCGCCTACGACTGTCCTCGATATGACCAATACCTCCAAGATTCAGATTCGTGGCGTCAAACCAATCATTGACCCAGATATCGAAACCGAGCTTATCTTTGGCGAGAACATGGTGATTGGCGATACCTTCGAGAGATCGTCTCAGCTCTATGTTTATGATCGCGTCGAATGGTATGAGTCTACCTGGAGCAGTTGGTGGCGTACATACAATGGCCACTATATTACTTTGGATTTCGAAAGCCTCCCAGGCTGGAAGAGCAAAACGATAGACGAGAAAATCAACTATAAGCCAACATATAGTGATTATGGCTGCGTAAACATTAACACTCTGGCTCACGATTTCACCCCAGAAGAGGGCGCATGCTATACCTATGAGTATGGCACCACAGTGTCGTCTACTCTGACTTTCCACGGCGGCGCGTTCTCTGGTTATCGTCTAAAGCTAACAAATTTCGAAGAGCAGAATTTCAACTATATTGGCTACCAGGCATTTAAGGACTCTATTCTTGATGACGATCATACGACCATGACGATTACGGGCGACGCTTTCGCTGGTGGTTTTATCTTCGAGGGTACGAATATTGAAAAGGCGATTATTAATACGAGCACCTACGGTACTGGTTTGTTTAAGAACTGCCAGAATTTAACTCAATTCGAGATTGCTGATAATATTGATTATCTCAATGATGATACTTTTGCGGGCACGAATTTCCCAACGCTCGATTTCTCCCAGTACCACATTAAGCACATTGGTGCGCGCGCATTTGAGGGCGCACAGGTTGCGAAAATCAACTTTACCGGCATCGAGCGCATCGACTACCGTGCGTTCAAAGACAACCATGTTACGGAGCTTTTTCTCCCTAAGTCGATAAACTACCTCCAGTCTGCGCTTTTCGAAAACAATAATAGTATTACGAAGCTAACTATCGCCTACGATACCTTATCGAGCGGTACGACTTTGCCGCTCTGGGTCGTTTTGCGCGGCGACCACTGGAACGACAAAAATGATCCACTTGAAGAGGTCAACATTATCGCTCCATACGCAGCCAATGAACCAGTTAGCGCAACACATGTCACCTATGATGACTATCGCTGGGGCTTCAATACATCCACGCAAGAGCATACTGGCGGCTCGCAGCCAAACCGCTGGGGCATGAACTCATATGGTCTCTACGGCCATGCCAGCACCAGAATCAAGCCAGAAGAAGAAGAAATGACATGGAAATTCGAAACAGACTATGCTAATTACGATGCCTATAAAAATATCCTTGCTCCACTCTATTTTACGGACTATTGGAACATTAAGAAGATTACAATTGGCGAAGGATATGAATATATCGGTAGTTCAGCCTTCTATTATGATGCGCATCTCGGCATCAAGGGCTCGTGGCCGCTAAACCAGAAGGCTAACGGTCTCTGCGATGGTACGGCACGTGAATATATTGATGGCAGATGGACTTGGGTTGATTATACGGACAGAAGATGCAGCCGAAATGGTAACGCCGATGGCCGCTACATAGAAGAGATCAATCTCCCAGAGACTCTAAAGGGTGTCGGCAATCTTGCCTTCCAGGGTAGCTATGCATTGAATATGAAGGTGAATCTCCCGCGTAGCCTCGAGTTCATTGGTGTTTCTGCCTTCCAGGAACTCTACCATATGAGCGGCGATTTTGATTTGCCGAACGTTAAATACATTGGCGACTTCGCCTTTGCGGGTACGTCGCTCAGGGATGTTGCCATTCATGACACGGTCGTCTATTGGGGTAATAAAGCCTTCATCGACATCCCAACAATTAGAAATATTACTATCGACCTTGACCTCTTTAGCCCAGACAAGATTATTGGTTGGACTTGGGTCGCTAAAGAGGATTATAACGGCGTTGCTTATGACAACGGCGACCCTTGCCAAGGTCTCCAGTACTTCAGGATGCAATTTGGTCCGGAAGCGGGCAACTGGACTGAGGACGAAGAAAAGCTTGAACGTTGGGGCATTAGGCAAGATTACACAACTAACGGCCTCTTCTACCGCTTTGGCAAAATCACCTTTACTGAAAAAGTCGTCGCCATGATGGATATGATGAGCCATAATTCCGACGGCACATCCTCGAGTGACGTATTCTTCGGCGAAGTTGCTGCTGACGAGGTTGATATGGGCGCGATGACCGAATGGAAGATTCTTCCGCGCAAGTTCTTCACTCGCGGCAAATTTGGCAAAGTTACTCTTCCACCAAACCTTGAAATCATTGGCCATGACGCATTCAATAACACGATTCTCGAGCAAGAGCTCGTGCTCCCTGATTCGATTAAAGTTATTGGCACGAAAGCCTTTGAGTCATATAATCTTATCTCTCACCAGGATTCGGAATATATCTCTGGCGTTGGTAGATGGTATACGGATACACCATACCAGACACCGGTTATTAAGAAACTCCCTGCTTCGCTCGAGTATGTCGGCTATGAAGCATTCTGGGGCGACCAAAACATGACGGCCGATCTCAATGCGCCGAATTTGAAGCACATCGGCCCAGGGGCATTTATGAATACCGGTATTCGCGACGTGCTTATTCCAAATGGCGTAACTGGTTTGCGCGAAGCAGCCTTTGCGGCGTCGCCGAATCTTCGCAATATTACAATTGATGCCGATTTGAATACTGCCTATACGACGGCCCCTGAGCGTTATGGCACTGCAGACTACACTCTTCCGAGCTATCTCATTGAGTGGGCTGGCAGCGAAAGTGATGCGCAGATTGAGGTTGATTCTGTTTATCTATCAAACGGCTGTAGCTATTATGACCAGCAATTAGCGGCGGGCTACTATGAAACGCACCCGGAGAGTCTGCAATATGTATCGGCTTATTGCAAAGATAGTAAGCCGTTCGAGACGTTGTATACCGTCTTTAATAAACAGGGATCACTCACTCATCGCACTGATAGTTTTGATCATGACCAAATTGTCGGTTTTGCCGTTAGAGAAGGCCAGGACACGGCCGGCGATACTTTTGGCACTCTAACTTTTGGCCCTCACGCTACGGCAGACATCACGACTAATATTGGCGCCTTCTCCTTCTTTGAATTCGAAGAGGTTGATCTCGGTCAGGCTGGCTGGACGGAGCTTACTACTAGCACGGACGCCTTCTATAACTCTAAGATTGGTACGATGATTCTTCCAAGCACAATCGAGACCGTCAACTATGCAAGCTTCATGAAGGCCGAAATCACTAACCCAATTACGATCCCAGCTTCTGTCAGAACCATCGATACTAGCGCCTTCCAGTGGGCAAAGATCGGCGGCCTCGACATCAAAGAAGGTCTCGAAACGATTGGCTATGCAGCCTTCCTCTGGTCGACTATTAATGGCGAATTCTCCTTACCAAGCACGCTTAGAACCATTGGCGCCGGCTCCTTCATGGAAGTGACCGGTAGCGGCAAGATTACTAACATGCTCCCAGAGGGCGTCGAAACGGTTGGTAATGCTGCCTTCTATCAGTCGGATTTGGCGGACAATCTCGTCATTCCAAGTACCGTCACGGATATTCAATGGTCCGCCTTCAACGCAAACAACGTCGATGTCCACTATGACAAGGTGACTATCAAACCTGACCTCACCTATGATTCCGCGGCAAACCAGCTCGTCCACCAGATGTTCTGGAAGGTAGATTTCGATGAGCTCGTAGTCGAGTCTAATATGCTTGTCGGTCTCGATAGATATGCTGATTCCACATACCATCAGGAGTTCTATAACTTGAAGATGGACAAGGTTACTATCACAAATCTGCCAAAGATTACCTACGGCGCCTTCGATAAGTGTCATAACCTCGTCGAAGTAGATTTGAGCAAAGACGCTAACCTTGACGAAATTAAGACCGAAGCCTTCCTCGACGCCGAAAAACTTCACATCATCAAGTTCTCGCCAGCGATTAAGAATAAGACCGTCACGCTCGGTCAGCGCATCCTCGTGAATACTGCCTTCGAAACTATGGGCGACAGCACCAAGGAATTCGATCTCACAGCAGCGAAGTTTGTCACACCACAATCCGTTACCTTCGCTTGGATGCCAAAACTTCGTACGGTCGACATTCCGAATGGCTTCAATAATAACATGATTGAAATGGCAACCTTCTACAATGACCCAGAGCTCAAAGAAGTAACCGTTGGCTACAAGATTTCTCTCATCGACGAAGGCGCCTTTGCTAATGATACTAAGCTTGAAAAGATCTTCATCTGGGGTAATACGGTCGTGAACGACTCCAGCCTCGACGGCTACGAAGCTCCAAGCTACTTCGGCCGCGGCGGCGATGGTGACGATGTCGATCTCAGCAACGTCGACCCAGATACGCTCACGATTCCTGGCCAAGCCGACGTTTATGCCTACTCCGTCTCCCCAACTGAGGCCTATGCATCCTATAGCCGCGACGCCTTCGAGGGTACCTTCTACCCACTCGATGAGGTTCTCTACCTCACCTCTAACAAGCCAACGGTTCTCCTCAACGATGATGAAACCGATTTCGATAAATCCGACCTCATCGTCTACGGTCTCCGCCGTGATGGTGTCGTCCTCGAATCGGATAGCTGGGCAGAGTATGATGGTGTAGCCTTCGCTCGCTCCGCTCGTCCACTCACCTTCGAGAAGATGGCTGCAACTGTTGCTGCTGACCCAGCCTTTGGTACTGTCTACGACACACCAGTCCCACTTGCTGAACTAGACTTTGGCAACGAGAGCTTCGCAGACATCGACTTCGCTATTGTCCCAGCACAGGATGATCCAGCAGTTCGCATTGTGAACATTGTCTACACGGATGGCTACACTGGTGGCGAGCCTGACACTGACATCGACCCACGTCAGGAGCAGGAACCAGAACCAGTCGAACCAACGCCAACTCCAGACCCAGAACCAGAAAC
>JAFYZJ010000007.1 GCA_017548735.1 Candidatus Saccharimonadota bacterium
AAAAAGCGCGCCGCCTCTGACGAAGTTGCGCAAATGATTTCGAAGAATAACTACATCGTCGTAAACAATATACACGCCAAGGGCATCCCGACGATGATTTATAACGGTAAAAAACATACAGGAGCGTACGAAAAATGATGGAATGGTATCACTCAGTCTGGCTAGGTCTCACGCAGGGCGTCACGGAATTCATCCCGGTCTCTAGCTCTGGCCACCTTGAAGTCGTCCAGCAGGTAATGGGCGGCCGTAGTGCTGACTTCCACCTCTTCTTGGAATTTATTAATCTCGGTACTTTGCTCGCGCTGCTCATTTTCTATCGTAAGCGCATCTGGCAGATTTTGATCGATATTTTCAAAAATCATAATTTCCGCCTCGCCATTAACGTGATTATTACGACCATCCCGGCCGTGATTGCGGGCCTCTTACTTTCGGACATTATCGAGAGTAACTGGTTCTTCTCGAACATGATTGTGATTGCTTGCGCGATGGCGCTCATCGGTATTGCAATGCTTGCAGTCGACCGCTTGCCAAAGATGTCGAAACTACGAGACGAGAACTGCATGACGAAACCGCGTGCTTTGCTTGTCGGTCTTGCGCAGTGCGTCGCGTTAATCCCAGGCACTTCGCGTTCCGGTTCGACGATTGTCGCCGGTCGTATGGTCGGTATGGACAGCAAAGCCGCTGCCGATTATTCGTTCCTCGCTAGTATCCCTATCATGTTTGGCGTGATGGTAAAATCGCTCCTTTCGAGCTCTTCGCGCGAATATATCGCAGCGAACGTTTCGATGCTCGCACTTTCGAATGTTGTTGCCTTCATTTCTGGCCTCATTGCGATTCATTTTGTGATGAAATATCTCCGAAAAAAGAATTCGCTTCGCCCGTTCGGTATTTACCGTATCGTGCTCGCGCTCGTCATTATTGTTTTCGAACTTATCAGATAGCGCTCCTATTGACATTGTGGTAAAATATTGTTGTGAATATAGATAAAATCCGAAATTTTTGTATCATTGCGCATATCGACCATGGTAAGTCGACGCTTGCTGATCGCATGCTCGAACTAACCGGCACGGTCGAAAAACGCGAGATGAAATCGCAGCTCCTTGACTCGATGGAACTCGAGCGCGAAAAGGGCATTACGATTAAGCTCACGCCGGCGCACATGCATTGGAAGGATTATACTCTCAATCTTATCGATACGCCGGGGCACGTCGACTTTTCTTATGAGGTTTCCCGCAGCCTTCAGGCCGTTGAGGGCGCGATTTTAGTGGTCGACGCTACGCAGGGTATCCAGGCGCAAACGCTCGCGAATGTTTACCTCGCGCTTGAACAAGATCTCAGAATTATTCCAGTGATTAACAAGATTGATTTGCCGGCCAGCGACGTTCCGCGCGTTTCGGCCGAGATTGTGAATTTGCTTGGCTGCGACGAGTCTGAGATTATTAAAGTTTCCGCGAAGACTGGCGAGAATGTCGACCAGGTGCTCGATGCAATTGTAGAGCGCGTGCCAGCGCCAAAGCAGAGTAATGGCAACGAACTCAAAGCATTGATTTTTGATTCCTATTTTGATGATTATCGTGGCGTAGTTTTGTACGTTCGCATTTTTGAAGGTAGTTTGCCAAAGAATGCGAATATTCATATGATGGCGACCGGCTCTAATGATATCGCGCTCGAAGTTGGCGTTTTGAATCCGAAAATGTCGCCACGCAACGAGCTTTCGACCGGCGAGATTGGCTATATTGTGACAAATTTGAAGGCAACGCGCGAAGCGAAAGTCGGCGACACGGTGACGCTTTCAAAAGCGCCGGCTAATGAAGCATTGCCGGGCTACAAAAACGTCCATCCGTTTGTCTATGCCGGCTTCTTCCCGGTGTCGAATGACCAGTACAAAGATTTGAAAGAAGCGCTTGAAAAGCTATCGCTCAGCGACTCGGCTCTGCAATTCGAGCCGGAGAACTCGCCGGTGCTCGGTTTCGGTCTCCGAATTGGTTTCTTGGGGCTTCTCCATATGGATATTATTCGCGAGCGTCTCGAACGCGAGTTTAAGCTCGATCTTATCGTAACGAATCCGTCCACTGACTATCATGTGACTCTGACGGACGGCACTGAGCTCGACATCCGCTCGGCTTCAGACTTGCCGGACGTGAGCCGTGTGGCGGAAATTCGCGAGCCGTGGGCAAAGGGCGAAATCATTACGCCGAAAGAATATATTGGCTCGATTCTCGAATTGATTGTTTCGAAGCGCGGTGTTCAGAAAAATATTTCTTATATCGACACGCGCGCGCTCATCGATTTTGAGGCGCCAATGGCAAACTTGCTTACTGACTTTTATGATCAGCTCAAATCCGCAACGAGCGGCTATGCCTCATTTAATTACGAGCTTGGAGGTTATCATGCCGAAGATCTCGTTCGCATTGATTTTCTTGTTGCTGGCGAACGCATTGACGCACTTAGCGTGATGGCACACCGCAGTGAAGCTGACGGCATCGGTCGCGTTGTGACGAAGAAGCTAAAAGAAGTTATCCCGCGCCAAAACTTTGAGGTTGCACTTCAGGCTGCAATCGGTGCGCGTATTATTTCGCGCGAGACGCTCGGCGCTTATCGCAAGGACGTGACAGTCAAGATTCATACTGGCGACCGCGACCGCAAAGCGAAGCTCGTAGAAAAACAGAAGCGCGGCAAAGCCCGCATGAAACGCTTCGGTAAAGTCGACATTCCATCGGATGCATTTACCGTGATGCTTAAACGCGACAATTAATTATTTTGAGTAGCAAGTTTGGCGAGTTCGTCGATTACTTCGGCGAATACTTCGTCGCGCGTGCCCATTGCCTTGACGGAGGCAAGCAGACCGAGCTCGCGGTAAGTGTTGATTACCGGCATAGTTTTTTGGACAAATTCGGAGATACGATTATCGAGGATGGATTTTTCGCGGTCATCGCTGCGTTCGCCGCGGTCGCCAAGCTGTTTTGAAACATCCCAGCGTTTGCGGGCTTCTTCTTCGGAGATATTAAGAAGAATCGTTGCCTTGATTTCGTGACCGCCCGCGCGTGCGGCGTCCATGACTGGACCTTCTTCGCCTTCCCAGCGACCGACGCTACTGAGTACGAGCGGGAAGCTAGCAAGCTCTTCGCGGCTAAAGTATGGCAAAATAATGCTACGGAAAGTCTCAGTTGGTGCGAGGTTGCCGGCGCCAATCTCTTTTGCGAGCGAGGAATCTTCTTTTTCGGCAGCACGGAGAATTAAACCCGAGCTCAAAAACTTTGCACCGAGCGTTTCGGCGAGACGAACACCAACAGTGTCTTTACCGGAAAACGGTAAGCCAAAAACATTAATACTGCCAGTTCCGAGCCATTCTTTGATTAAAGTGATTTTCTGATCCATGCTATCTCCTAAAAACTTAAGCGCTTTCGCGCCTTTCATGGTATCATTGTAGCATGAACAACGATAATTCGCAGTCAGATGAAGAGCTTATCCAAGAGATAAACGCCGAGGGGCAGCAACCGCAACAGCCGCTCGCGGAAAAAATCGCCGAAAATAATCCGTTCATCAAGATGGGTGCGGCGACTTATCAGAATGTGCAGACGCAGAGTCTCGTAAAATCTTCGCGCGAAGAAGCGGGCGAGCAGCTTGCCGCAATCAATGCGCGTAATGCGGAAATTATGCACCAGCAGCAGGTTGCACAGAATGTCACGAAAGTGAAACGCACGGGGTTATATATCACAATTGGCATAATTTTTGCCGCAATCCTCGCGGCCATTATTTGGCTCCTCGCAGGTGTTTTGTCTTCGAGCCATGGCGGTATCGCGCCGGCTGCCGAAGAAGAAGACGAACCGACGATTACTTATGAAGAAATCGATGGCTATAAGTGCACGAGCAAGCGCTGTTCGAAGATGACGACCATCGACAAGAGCCGCTTTATCGTTCATGACGGTACGCAGTTCTACATCTACGACACGAAGGCAAAGAAAAAGACCAATACGGCCATTCCGGAACGCGAATACCACGCAATTACGACGTTTAAGTGGGGCGACGATCAACTCGCGATTCTCGATCCGGAATCGGAAAAATCTGCGCTTTACTCGATTACGAACAACCTCGTTTTGACGGAGTTTGTTTACGACGACTTCGTAAAGGATATTAACGATTCGGCTTACGACAGCATGAAGAACGTCGAGGGTACTTTTATCGTTGCGAAGGTTGGTTCTGGCGTGCGCCTAATCAATATCGCGACTGGTAAAGAAATGGTGCGCGGCGCTAAGCGTGTCTTTGTCCGCGAGAAGTATTACTTTGGCTATGAAACGGACGGTACGGTGCGCGCTTATACTGAAACAGGTAAAAATATCACCGTAATCAAGCAGGGCGACAGTACTTTCGTGCGTAGCGGTACGCTCGTTGTGGTTTCGGGTGATTTTGATAGCTGCATCTTCTACAACGCAGACGGCGAACAAATCAGTGAAGGCCCCGTTTATCTAGAAGTCTACAACAATATCAGCCAGAACTATGCGGCTGCGCTCAAAAAAGATAGCCGTTACTTCCAGATTCCGACGAACAATTAGCACTCGCTTGCCTTAGAGTGCTAATTCGGTGTATAATATAAGCATATGACCGAACGTCAAAAACAGATTTTATATGCCATTATTGAAGAATATGCTGAGCTTGCGACGCCAGTTGGTTCCGTAACGCTCGCGAAGCTTTTTGATTGTTCGTCCGCGACGATTCGCGCCGAGATGGTGAAACTCGAGCAAATGGGCTATATTATGCAGCCACACACTTCGGCCGGTCGCATTCCGACCGACGCCGGCTATCGTCTTTATGTGAATTCTTTGCAGGAAAACCTTGATCATACCGAGAAAAATACCGAGGAGTCTGAGCCTGTTTCGAACGACCGCACGACCAAGGCGCTTGCGACCCGCATTCAGGCGCAGACGCGCGCAGATTATGCGATTCGCACCGCTGTCGATAGCCTCGTTGAGCTCACTGGCAACCTCGGCCTCGCCACGATTGGCGATCAGCTTTATATTTCTGGTTTTGGCGGCCTCTTTGCGCAGCCAGAATTTATTCAGAATGCACAAGTTCAGGCTGTTGGCCAGTTGCTAGATAATATCAAGCCATGGCTTCAGGAAGTCCAGCCGAACGAGGCGATTAACGTCTATATTGGCTCAGAAAACCCAGTCGGCAAAGCGTCGAATGTTTCTTTGATTGTGTCGCGCTTCCGTTCGCCATATTCCGATCGTAGCTATATTGGCGTGCTTGGCCCAACCCGTCAGTCCTACAAGCGCGTGATGTCGCTCGTGCGCCATGCTGGTTTAATGTTGGAGGAGGTATTATATGACGAATAAAAAAGCCGACGAATCTGCGGTAAAAATTACAGAATTAACTAACGATCTTCAGCGCACTCGCGCCGATTTTGAGAACTATCGCCGCCAGGTAGAGCAGCAGAAACTCCAATATGGGAATGTTGTCAAAAATACAACAATTATGAAATTTTTGCCATTGCTCGATGATTTGGATCGCGCAATTGCTGCCAATGAAGCGCTCCAGCCGCTTGCAAAAAATCTCGAAAAAACCCTTAACGAATTGAAACTCGAACGCGTCGATAGCGCCGCCGGCACGCCATTCAATCCCGACCTTCACGAAGCCGTAATGGTTGAAGGCGACGGCGAAAAAGAACTCGTCGCAGAAACGCTTCGCGCCGGTTATCGCTACGAAGGCGAACTCATCCGCCCAGCTATGGTAAAAGTAACTCGTCAATGAAAATCTCGGTAATTACATTATTCCCAGAGATGTTCGACAAGGTTTTTAACCAGTCGATGCTCTGGAAGGCGCAGGACAAAAAGCTCGTCGAATTTGAGTTAATCGATTTGCGCCAGTTTGGTCTCGGTCCGCGTCACCAAGTCGACGATACGCCGTACGGTGGCGGCGATGGTATGCTGCTCAAACCTGAGCCGATTTTCGCAGCCGTCGAAGACGCAAAGACGCGCAATCCGGATGCGAAGGTTGTTTTGATGACGCCGAAGGGTAAGATTTGGGATCAAGCCCGCGCGACTGAGCTCGCAAATTCTGGCGATAACTATATCTTTATTTGTCCGCACTATGAAGGCTACGACGAGCGCATTTTGACTCTCGTTGACTATCAGGTTTCGATTGGAAAATTCATCCTCACTGGCGGCGAATTGCCGGCAATGACTGTAATTGATTCGATTGTTCGCCTCATTCCAGGCGTGCTTGGCGGCGAAACCAGCGCCGAGATTGAAAGCTTTTCCGATGGCGACAACTACGAGTATCCACAATACACTCGCCCAGCGGAATTCCGTGGCATGAAAGTGCCAGAAGTTTTGCTTAATGGCAACCACGGCGAAATCGCCAAGTGGCGTGCCGAAAATGCTCCGAAAACTGCGAGCGAAAAATAGCCGCTTATGCTAGAATAAAAGTATGAAAAGGAGGCCGATAATTGCGATAGGCGCTATTTTTGCTATCATCGCTATTGTTGGTGCTTCTTGGGCGATTAGTCAGGACTTGACTACAATTAATAATAATCTTGCAACGGCAGGCTATCAGACAACCTTTACTGAGGAATTTTCGTCGCCGGCAAACTGGATTACTTGTCAGACCGTCCCAAAAACTATTGCTGTAACGAACAATTCCGATGTCGACGTAGCGGTGCGCATTAAACTCGACGAAGACTGGATCGCAGCGGATGGCACGACGCATTTACCGCTAACTTCTGCGGCTTCTGGTTTTACGATGGCGCTTATTAATTTCACTTCTAATTCTGGCTGGACACAGGACGGCGCATATTACGTCTATGATATAGACTTGGCTCCAAATGCAACGACTAGCTCGCTGATGACGGGCGTGACGCTGAACTGCGACGCAAACTTGAGCGAAGACGCGGATGGCGCGTATGCTGGTGCAGAATATCACCTGAAGGCAACAATTCAAACAATTCAGGCGGACAAAAAGAGTGAGTGGCGCACGTTATATAACGCCATCGCTTCGCAAGTGAATGCGCCTTCGAACATCAATTTTACGCAGAAAGCGCTAAAAACTAGCGATTCGCTGGTTGCTAACGGGAACGGCGTAAATAAATATACAGAAAATGGCGCAGATGTTTATTATTATCGCGGCGAAATTGATGATAATAATGTGATTTGGGCGGACATTTGCTGGAAGATAGTTCGTACTACCGGAACTGGCGGTGTGAAAATGATATATAACGGTGAGCCTACGACCGTCGGCGCGACGAGGCAGTGTAACGCTACTGGCATTGATACGCAAATCAATGCTGCTGCATACTCGTTCAATGCTGATACTAAATCTCCTGCCGATGTGGGATACATGTACGGCGCACGAATAACCTATCAGAAATTATATGCCGATAATAGAATATTTACTTTTAGTAATGATGTTTCAAAGAACGGCAATATTTATACTCTAGACACGAGCCCCGGCCAGTCTATTTCCGGTACTTGGGCGAATGAGCGCTTAAACTCTGCCGTAAGATATCACTATTTCTGCACCGATGGAGCTACTTCTTGTGATAATACCAAAATCGGCTATATATACCACTATGGTTTTAGTGACCCTATTACCTATCTTCCGGTAGATGGCTATACGGATATTGAAGCGATGAAGGACGCTATGTTCATGAATACTAATGATAGCATCGCAAAATCTACTATAGAATCCTGGTTTGAAACTAGAAATCTCGACGGCCACATCTCTGGCTCTCGTAATTATGAGGATGAACTCGAAGATGCGGTCTTTTGTAATGATCGTAGCTACTATTCTGGCGCGCTAAAAGGAAAAGACGAGAGCGGGCTTGACCTGTACTGGGTATATCATGGTGCTTATGGGCGCAATTTTGTTGAAAATGCTCAAGGGAATGTAGAGCCATCGCTAGACTGTACTAACCCTAGAGACTCCTTTCGGGTGTCTAATAGCGTTGCCAGGCTAAAACACAAGATAGGCCTCGTTACCGCCGACGAACTTACTTTAGCTGGTATCACCACCTGGTCTGACGCCAACTATAGTGCCGGCCATACTTCGTATATCTACTCTGGATACAATTCGCGATCGGCTTCGCCAATTGGCTATAGTAGTCTAAATGTGGTCCATGCCGTATGGGACGATGAGTTGTTCGACACTTATGTTAATTATGAAGGTTACGGTTTGCGTCCAATGGTTTCGCTAAAAGCAGGGACGGAGTTCGCTTTTGGCACCGGTCTAAAGACGGATCCGTATATTGTTCCATAGTATAATATTTATATGGATTTGGCTGCGCCAATCGAGGAGGTAAAGGGCATTGGTCCGAAAACGGCCGAGCTTTTGCATAAGGC
>JAFYZJ010000070.1 GCA_017548735.1 Candidatus Saccharimonadota bacterium
CTATGTTTGCTCACGCAGACGCCAAGGCGACACACCGACAATGTATGAGTTACTACCAGAAAAATACCAGACGTTAAAGAGCGTCGGGCGTCTCGATAAAAATTCTTCCGGCATTATTTTGCTCACAAACGACGGCGATTTCGCTTACCAAATGACGCACCCGAAATTCATCAAAACGAAGATCTATGAAGTAGAAATCGACCGCGATTTGGCGCCGCTTCATCAGCAAATGATTGCGGATTTTGGCGTGCAATTACCGGATGGCTTGAGTAAGCTTGGGCTCGAAAAAATGAACGACGAACGGACGGCTTGGCGCGTCACGATGAGTGAGGGCCGCAACCGCCAAATTCGTCGTACATTTGACGCATTAGGCTACAAGGTGGTATTACTCCACCGCACAAATTTTGGCAAATATGGACTCAGCGGACTAAAATCCGGCGAGTTTTGTGAAGTTCCAAAAGTTATTTAGCTACGTAGGAGCTTCGCGAGTTTCGCTCTGAGGCTGCCATTTTCTGGCGTGCCAGCAAGCGTATCCATGCCGACGCGAAGGAGACCCATCGCAGTAATAAAGGTGTGGTCGAGTTCACGGTCGGTATCGTTTTCGATACCTTCGATTGTTTCTGGATCAATCAAATTCACAATTGGACGGCGCGAGAATGGTAGTTCTTTGTACCAGTCGCCAGTTGCGAGAAGCTCTGGGATTGCAGCGAGGCCAGCGCCACCGCCACAAAGGAAAATCTGGTTTGGTAAAGTTTCCATTTGATCAAATTCTTCGATTGCGAGCTCAACGCCAGACTGCCAGACATCGAGATTGCGTTCGATTGCGGCATCGAATTTCTTGCGAATTTCTGGCTTCATTTTTGGCGACTCACTGAGGAGCTTGAGTTTTTCGGCATCCTCAAAGCTGAGGCCAAGTTTCTGGGCAATTTGATGCGTAAAGCTACGGCCGCCGATTGAGAACATCTTCGTGCCCTCGACGCCGCCATCATCTACGACAGCAATATCCGTGGTGCCACCACCAATATCCATCACAATACCGGAGAAATTCGATTCGACTTCGTCACCGAGGCAGGCGCGGCAAACCGCAAACGGTTCGACGGCGACCGTCACGAGATCGAGCTGAAGCTCGTCGCAGACGCGTTCGATAGCAGAAATATGGACAAGCGGCGCAAAGGCAGTATAAATCTGAACGACAACTTCCTTACCCTTAAAACCGATTGGATTGGAGACTTTGTAGCCATCAATGCGAAGCGAAACAAGCGCGGAATTAATGAGGCGAACCTCAACGTCCTTGTTGTTCGTTTCGATTGCAACTTCGCGGCGGGCGCGTTCACCGGCACGCTGCTGAACTTGCTTGATAATCTTTTCCATTTCGGCGTCAGTGATCGGGCGGCTAGCATCGGCGCGGCGATACTTAATCGAAGCAGTGTTACCCTTGATGAGCTCGCCGGCGATACCAATCACGACTTCACTTGCACGCACGCCAGCCATTTCCTCGGCTTTGGCGAGGGCTTCTTCGCAAGTCTGAGCGACGCCTTCGATGTCGGCGATAGCACCAGAATACATGTTGGTTGGGGCTTCGTGGGCCTTGCCGACGCCAACGATTTTCAGCGTATTCTTGCCCTTCTTTGCGATCAGAGCTTTGACATATTCAGTACCAATATCCAAGGCCAACAAATAGTCGGCAGGATTTTTGAGATTCTTTTGGTTTTCAGCAATTAGGTCTTTACCACGAGAAATAATGCTCATGGTATTATTATAACACTTCGGCGAAGCTACGACTATTAAGCAAATTACTCTTCGATGTAGGAAATAATCTTATCGATATTAATTCTATAGTAGCTACTATTAGCATCGAAGCGAGCTTCGATATAGTCATCGGCGACAGTCTTAATTAACATTTTCTGGAATGGCACTTCGTCTATCAGCTTACTGACGTCTTCATTTATCCGGTCGGTATATTTTATGGCAACTGGCTTAGCAATCTTCAAACATTCTTTTAGATAGCTAGCTAAACTCTTCTGGAATCCTGTAATGCCGTACGGATTATGAGGCTTAATGTGCGTGATTGGTTCGCGGACCGGTTCGTCCTCGATATGCTCATCCTCTTCATCGCCTTCGCGACTCGGCGATGGCGTTTCGTCCTGTTTTTTGCTCGGCTCTGCTTTAGTCTTTTTTGTTTTTTGGTAGGCGATAAAGCCCTTCACGAAACTATCGATGCCGATTAGTCTAGGATCCTGCTGTTCCTCGTTGCCGGCCTCTTCATTTGATTTAGCTAATAGCTCTCTTTCTTTTTCGAGAAGACCGTCAATTTCTTTCACTAACGCGTTGAACTCGGCTTGGGTGTTATGTAGCCAGTTCGTAGACCATATACGATATATGTTCCAGCCCTTGCCCTCAAGTATCTCTTGACGCTGAGCATCGGAAAATTCCTTACGGAAGCCAGAGTGGTATGTGGCGCCATCCATTTCAATACCGAGAACAAAACGCTTCGATTCCATAGAATAAATACCGATATCGATTCGATAACCGACATTGTAATCGTTGCTTGCAATGTTTTCTTTACTCGGAACGCGAATCTTATACCCAACTTCGCACCAAATTTTCATCTCATTTCCGATACGACTACCATAATAATCGCACAGCTTTTCATATAACTGCTTCGTAAGTGGCGAATCGATATTGTCCTTGTTTGGGCCAAGAGTCCTTTCAAGATAATCTTCATTAATCTCTTGTCCAGCATTCGCAAGAAGCGTCTGTAGTAGCTCAGCGCTCTTAAGCGCATTAGGCCCAGTGGTGCCACCCGCTAGAAGACCCTGGCAAACATTCATCCATTTGCCTCTATCGTTACCCATAATAATATCGAGGCTTTCCACTTGACGAGTAATCGAGACATTTAGGCGTCGGTATGCGCCAGCCGCTTCTTTGAAGAACCACATCGCCTTTGGAGACGTGTAATACGGAATATACAGAATCGTATGATCACCCATAATGCCCTGACAGTTAGTGACCGTCGATATCAGTAGCTCTTCGTTTTCGTATTTCCTAATAAGATCACGCGCCTCAACTCCGTGCTTCTCTAGATACTCCTTGAAGCCCGTTTCGCCAGATTTATCCTTGCGCGTAAACAATA
>JAFYZJ010000071.1 GCA_017548735.1 Candidatus Saccharimonadota bacterium
AAATATATGTCGTTTGAACTATTGAAAAAAGTGGGTGATGCACAGAAAAAGAAGGCCGTGATTGACGTGCGTTCTGGCGACACGGTGCGTGTGTCGCAAAAAATTAAGGAAGGTGACAAGTTCCGCATTCAGATTTTTGAAGGTACTGTTATCCGCGTTGACCGCAAGGCTTCTCATACTGAGCGCATTGTTGTCCGCAAGGTCACTAGTGGCGTTGGCGTCGAGAAGAGCTTCTTGATGCACAGCCCTCTCGTAGAAAAGGTTGAAATTGTCCGCCGTGGCAAGGTTCGCCGCAATAATCTCCGCTATCTCCGTGAGCGCTCTGGTAAGTCCGCTCGTCTTACTCAGAAGGATTTCGATCGCCATGCAGTGAACGAACTTCCAGCTGAAGAAGAAGCTCCAGTCGAAGCACCAGCAGAAGCTGAAGCTCCAGTAGAAGAAAAAACGGAAGCTTAAGGCTTGAAAAAGCTATTAGGAATAGATGAAGTTGGCAGAGGCCCCTGGGCGGGGCCTCTTGTTGTGGGCGCGTGTGTTTTGCGCGAGCCAATTGAAGGTTTAAACGACAGCAAAAAATTGACCGCAAAGCGCCGCGAAAAGCTCGCAGTCGAGATTCACGAAAAAGCTTATTGCGGCCTAGGTTGGGTTTCAGCAGCCGAGCTCGATAAGCTCGGGCTATCTGCAGCTCTGCGCAAAGCTTGCCGCGAAGCCGTGAAAGCCGTGCAGGCACAAAAGCCTGAGTTTAATGAAATAATTATTGATGGTACAATCAATTTTCTGAGTGATACTCCGCTCGGCAAATACGTTTCCGTCTTACCGAAAGCCGACGCACTCGTGCCGGAAGTTTCGGCCGCCTCAATTATTGCGAAGGTCGCGCGCGATAATTATATGGTTGAACTCGCCGAGAAATACCCGTATTACGGCTTCGAGAAGCATGTCGGATATGGTACTGCCCTGCACCGCGCCGCACTCGAGAAATATGGCCCATGCGAAGAACATCGCCATAGTTTTCGCCCTGTCGCCGAACTCGCACATAATGTCGAAGCTGGCCATAAAGGCGAGGATGCAGCAGCGAAGTATCTCGAAGGGCTTGGGCATAAGGTTCTCGCACGCAACTGGAAAACGAAGTGGTGCGAGATCGATATTGTCTCCGAAAAAGACGGCGTATTGTATTTTACCGAGGTTAAATATCGCCGCATGGGCGGAGGCCTCGATGCGATTACGCCAGCCAAACAAAAACAGATGCGCTTCGCCGCAGAAATGTTCTTAAAGAATTATCCAGATAAATCTGCGCAGCTCGCAGCAATTGCCGCGAGCGGCGACAATTATCAAGTTACTGATTTTCTAGTCCTCGAGTAGGCTCGTCTGGGCAGTCGGCGAGGACTTTTTGCATGGCGAGTTTTTCGGCCGGCGTGAGCCAGAGTTTATACTTATATTTTACGGAAATTTGGCGCGCAACATATTGGCATTTGAAAGCCTCGTTGCTCGGGAGCCAAGTATCGGCGGCTTGGTCGGATTTCTCCTGATTGGCCGGGCCATCAACGGCAAGAAGGTTTAGTGGGTCCTGGCTAATCTCATAGCGCGTATCTTTGTCGAGCAAAGCAGCGCCACTTGCCCAAGCGTTGCTGAGTGCCACAACGTGGTCAATTTGCACGGCACTCGATGTTTCCTGGCCGCGCACAAACTCAATAGTTTTGCCCGTATACGGATCGTCTAGCGTGCCAGTTTGCACTTTGCAGGAGCTTGGTTTATATACCACATTTTTCAAATCACGTACAAGAATCGCCTCACGCGTATTGCAGCCGCTGGCGGTTGGGCCCCAGTTATCATAAAAGGCTTTGCGATAATACTTCGTTTCCGTGTATTTGTCTTTGACGGCGAGACTTTCGAGGACGTCCTTGGCGAGCAATGAATCCGCCTTGGTCTGCTCGAGTTTATAGTCCGGCAACTTCGCGTTTGCAAAGCCGAGCTGGCTCGCATACTCGTAGGCTTTCGGATTAAGCAGAATAAAGGCGCCAAAAGCCAACGCAGCAATAACAACTGCGCCAATACGACGAGCACGATAGCGAGCCTTACGAGACATTCCTAGTAGTTCTCTGCCTGAATTTCAAAGTAAGATTGTGGATGGTTGCAGACTGGGCAAACTTCCGGAGCGGAATCGCCGATGTGGATGTAGCCACAGTTGCGGCACTTCCAGACCGTCACGCCGTCGCCCTTAAAGACCATGCCCTTCTCAATGTTTTCGACAAGTTTGAGATAACGCTCTTCGTGATGCTTTTCGATTTCGCCGACTTTCTCGAATAGCTCAGCAATCTCATTGAAGCCTTCTTCGCGTGCTTCCTCGGCGAACTTTTTATACATGTCAGTATATTCATAATTCTCGCCGGCCGCAGCATCCTTGAGATTTGTCATCGTGTCAGCGACGCCGTCATGAAGAAGCTTGTACCAAATCTTGGCATGCTCTTTTTCGTTGTCGCTAGTTTCCTGGAAGATGGCAGCAATCTGCTCATAGCCTTCCTTTTTAGCCTTGCTGGCGTAGAACTGATATTTAACGCGCGCCTGAGATTCGCCTGCGAATGCGGCGTTCAAGTTCTGCTCTGTTTTAGTGCCTTTAATTTCTGCCATAAAACCTCCTGTTTCCCTCTATTTTAACAGATTAGCGCATAATGGTATAATTATAGATATGGCAATTGAACGCGTTATTGATACTACCCTACACGACGACGATTCCGAAGAGAGCGCGGTTGAATTTAGCTTGCGCCCGACAAATTTCGAAGAATACATCGGACAAAAACGCCTCAAAACAAACTTGAAGTTAGCAATTGACGCCGCCAAAAAACGTGGCGACGTGTTGGATCATATTTTACTTTACGGCCCACCAGGACTTGGTAAGACCACAATGGCTGGCGTAATCGCACACGAGATGGGCGCAAATTTCCGCGCTACCTCTGCGCCTTCAATTGAAAAGGCTGGCGATCTCGCGAGCATCTTAACGAATCTTGCCGACGGCGACGTTTTGTTTATCGACGAAATCCATCGTTTGCGCCGCGCGGTAGAAGAAATTCTCTACTCCGCGATGGAGGATTACAAGCTAGACATCGTGATTGGTAAAGGCACCGGCGCGCATAGTGTGCGTTTGGATTTGCCCCGCTTCACATTGATTGGCGCGACCACTCAGACCGGTAGCCTAGCCGCCCCGCTTCGCGATCGTTTTGGCCACAATTTTCGCCTCGAATACTACGCGCCGACCGACATTAAGTCTATTATCGAGCGCTCCGCAAATATTCTCGACACACAGATTAAGCCAGAGGCTGCAAGCCTTCTCGCCGAGCGTTCCCGCTTGACGCCACGTATTGCGAACCGTTTGCTCAAACGCGTGCGCGATTACGCCGACGTGAATGGCGATGGCATTATCGACGTACCAACAACGGAAGCCGCTTTGAAGCTTTTGGAAATTGATGAACTCGGTCTCGACCCAGCCGACCGCAACATGTTGAATTTAATGATTGAAAAATATGGCAACCGTCCGGTTGGCCTCAACACGATTGCTGCATTGACTGGCGACGAAACTTCAACAATTGAAGACTACTACGAACCATACCTCATGCAGCTCGGCATGATTCAGCGCACGCCAAAAGGCCGCGTCGTGACTGAACTCGCGCGCAAGCATCTAGGCAAAGCTTAGTCTTCGCTGCTATTATCCTTATCTTTTGGTGCCGCTTTGACGTTGCGGAAAAGAACTTTAGTGATCTTGTCGATTAGCGGCTGAACTTCCTGGATTTTCAAAAGCCAGCAAACGACGATGTAAAGAATGAGGCTGCTGCCCGCGATGAGGAAGAACTTCGGGAAGGTGCTGAAGAACGAATTGTCGGTCGCGCGGAGTGGTAAGAGCTTCGTAAGGACCCAAGAAGCAACGCCGGCAATCGATGAGGCAATAATTACCTTAAGCGTCGTACGCCAGAATTCGCGGTCAAGCAACTTACCCTCGTGGTTCTGAACGAGAATTAATACGCCTACTTCAAAGACAGCGGAAATCGAGGTCGCATAAGCGAGACCTTCTGGGCCGAAGCCCCACATACTAAGTAGCACTGCGGCAGCAATCTGAACAACAAACGCGGCGACCGAAACAATGAGCGGCACCTTAGCGTTCTGCTTAGCATAGAAGCCGCGCGCCACAATATGATACATAGACTGCGTGATAATCGCGATGATGAAGGCACCAAGTACGCTCGCAATCTTCGGATCACCACCATTCTTGATGAAGTTCACGACGTAGCCACGCGTAAAGAATGCAATAATTGCAATCGGCATCGAAATAAGAATAATCGTGCTGAGCGCCGCGCGGTAAGTACCTCGAAACTTTACATCGTCGCCACGTCCTGCCTCCTCGCTGAGTCGCGGGAAGAAAGCCGTAGAAATTGCAACGCCAATCAAGTTCACCGGCATCGAGTGGAGCGACGAAGCCTGCTGAAACGCGCGGATGGATTGTTCGCCCATACGCGAAGCAAGATTCGTATTGATGATGCTCATTACGTAATCAATACCCTGGTCGGCCGAGCGGGATGGGAGAAGCTTCAAAACTTTGCGGAAGCCCTGGTTGCGCCAGTGAATTTTGAAATTATAGTCAAAGCCAAGGCCGACGAGGCCGATAATACTCGTCGCGAGCTGCAAAAGCGCACCGAAGACGACGCCAATTGCGACGCCCATGATACCGCCCTCGAAGAGCTGAACACCAAAGATATTAATACCGTTCGTGAAGACGAGAATACCCGTGATGATACCGACGTTATAAAGTGCCGGCGCAAGCGAATAGAAGATAAAGCGACCGACTGCCTGTTGCATGCTGGCGAGCACCGTAGAAATCGAGAACAAGAATGGGTTAATCGCAATTACGCGCATCATATTAATAGCGAGCGACATTGCAGACTCGTTGAGGCCCGGAGCCACGACGTAGCGAACGAGCGGGTCAGCAAAAATCATGATGAAAATCGACGCGATGAAGCTAAGAAGCGCGAGAAAGTTTAACGTGCTCGTACTAAGCTCCCAGGCGGATTTCTTATTACCGTTAACGAGACGCTGGTTAAAGACCGGCACAAAAGTCACAGCGAGCGCGCCGGAAGTAATAATGAAGAAGAGGAAGTCCGGCACCGTAAAGGCGGCGGTATAGGCATCAAGGCCAGCTGGATAGGTGTCATAATACATCGTATTAAGCCAGCGGTCGCGGAAAATACCGAGCAGCGCAGACACCAAAGTCGAGCTCGCAATAACAATCGCCGCGGTTCGCACCGAGAGCTTAGTATTAGCGAGCGAAACAACCGATCTAAAGTGGAGTTTGCGCTTCATATACCTCTTATTATAACAGCTTTAATTAATCGTGGAGCTTTGCAGCGGCCGGCAAAGAAGTGCCCTTCAAGATTGCAGCAACTTCTTTTTCTTCCAAAGTTTCTTTTTCAAGCAAAGCAGCGGCGAGTTCGTCGAGATATTTCTTGTTTGCTTTGAGCACGGCCTCAGCGCGAACGTTCGCCTCTTTCGAGAGGGCTTCGATTTCTGCATCGATAATCTCAGAAGTCTTTTCGGAATAAATCTTCGCGCGATCGCCAAAGAAGTTCACTTCATCCGTGTTGAAGACCTGATCACGCAATTTGCTACCCATACCCTCTTTCGAAACCATCTCGCGCGCGAGTTCAGCGACATGCTGAAGGTCGGAGCTAGCACCAGTCGTAATACCATCGGCACCGAGAATCATGCGTTCAGCAACGCGGCCACCCATGGCGCGAGCAAGCACATCCTTGAGCTCATAAACACTCTTGTAGCTGCGATCTTCTGGCGGCAAGAACCAAGTGACGCCACCGGTGCGACCACGTGGAATAATCGTAACTTTGTGGACTGGGTCAGAATCTGGAAGAACATGACCGACAATTGCGTGACCGGCTTCGTGATAGGCGGTAATCTTGCGCTCTTGGTCATTCATAACCTTCGACTTGCGTTCTGGGCCAATCGCGACACGCTCAAAGGCTTCAGTAACATCCGCATTCGTGACCTGCTTGCGATTGTTGCGTGCGGCGGAAATAGCGGCTTCGTTGGCGATATTTGCAAGGTCAGCACCAGAGCTACCAGCAGTCTTCGCGGCGAGCGCATCAAGGTCGACATCATCGGCAACCGGCTTGTTCTTAAAGTGGACTTTCAAAATATCGACGCGGTCTTTGCGCTCTGGTAGCGTCACATTGACGTGGCGGTCAAAGCGGCCTGGGCGAAGCAACGCTTTATCAAGCATATCGACGCGGTTAGTGGCGGCCATCACAATAACACCAGTATCATTATCAAAACCGTCCATCTCGACGAGAATCTGGTTCAAGGTCTGCTCATCTTCACGACCAGCGCCGCCGCGAGCATCACGCTTGTGGGCGACGGCGTCGATTTCATCGATAAAGATGATGCTTGGAGCATTTTTCTTTGCCTTAGCAAAGAGATCGCGTACGCGGGAGGCGCCAACACCGACAAACATTTCAGCAAATTCGGAACCAGAAATCGAGAAGAACGGAACACCCGCTTCGCCAGCAACAGCGCGTGCCATGAGGGTTTTACCAGTACCAGGATCACCGGCGAGCAAAACACCGCGCGGAATCTTTGCGCCAAGCTTTTCGTATTTCTTTGGGTTTTTCAAGAAATCAACAATTTCAGTTAAATCTTGCTTCGCGGCTTCGTTGCCAGCGACATCAGCAAAGAGAACTTTTTTCTTCTCGTTGCCGTAGAGGCGAGCTTTTGCCTTGCCGAAGCCCATATTCTGATTATTCATATTCTGCGCTTGGCGAATCATATAGAACAAGAAGAAGACAAGAAGGAGACTTGGAATTGCAATCAAAGCAATATCCATAATTGTACCGAGAATATCGGTATCTTCTTTAATATCAACGGATACTTTGCCCTGCTCGATTACGTCAGCAAAACCCTGCTCTTGAAGTGTGCCAGATGGGTCTTTGCGAGAAATAATATTCTTTGGCAAATCAGTATTATCTTTTGCCGTGACTCTCAATTCATTGCCAGTAATTTCAATCTTTTCGAGCTTTTCCTCTTTGGCATAAGTAAGAACTTCAGTGAGCGTGCGCTCTTCTGGCTTAGCCGTGTTGCCGTTAAGATTCGTAATAACAATGTAGCCTACGAAAATAAGGAATGCCCAAAACAGAGCTAGGCGGATAGTATTGAAGGCTTTGTTAGCGTTCTGATTTTTGCTGCGTCCGGCAGTATTTTTATATTCTGGCACAATGGTCTCCTATCTAAAACAGTATCTATTATTATAGCACTTTTAGGAGGTGGCTGACTACTGACTACGCGGGGGTTAGATTTTGTGCTCTTTCTTGAGCTTCGCGATATATGCACGCTGTGTTTCTATGAACTTTTGCTTGTCATTAAGCAGTTCACGAATATCTTTTAGAAATTGTTCGTATTTTTTGTCTTCAAAATAAAATTTCGCATATCCGCCGGCACCAAATTTTTCCGATAGATGGTGATGGGCGCGTTCAAATAATTCTTCGTCAGTCGCATCCGGCTGAAGGCGTTTGCCATAAGTATAAGAGCGGCTGAGGCAGGCCTCGACCGTAGTATTGCGATCGGCCGAAGAAACGATTTCGCCGTATATACTTCTCGGTCGTTCGCTTTCGCTAGAGGCCCTATGGTCCTCGATTGCTTCCTTAATATTTTTCAGTTCTTCGCCCGTAAAGAATTCGGGCAACCGCTCGTCTTTCATCATCATTTCGGCAGAAATAATTTCATGTCGCTTCGGGTCGATATGATGCCCGAGATCATGGAATGCAGCAACGGTATAAACAATGTTCGGATTAACGTTGAGATTATTGCCTTTCACTAGTTCAAAGCTTCGAGCAATCACGTTCTTGATATGCTCTACGCCATGGGCGGATTCATTTTTGGAGTAAACCGGGAAAACATCATTTTCGATGTAGTGTTTTAGCTTTTCATTAATTTTCATCTTCAACCCCAATAATTTTATATGCTCGTTGTTAAGTAATATATAACAAAAAATCACTCCACTTGGAATGATTGATGGTCGGGGCGACCCGATTCGAACGGGCGACCTCGCAGTCCCGAACCGCGCGCGCTACCAGCTGCGCCACGCCCCGACTGGAATTGATTATATCACAAATAGATGACGATGAATCGCTCTAGCGGCGGCTCTTCCCTTTTTCTAATAAATATGATACAATTGTTGAAGTCCGGGGTTTGGCGCAGTTGGTAGCGCGCGCGCTTTGGGAGCGTGAGGTCATCAGTTCGAGTCTGATAACCCCGACCACATCAAAAAAGAGCCACAAGGGCTCGTTTTTTGTTTTCTCTGTTTTATTGTGCGCCAGGGATTTGGAAGGCACCCGGATCGTTATAAATCTGGTCCTGCATTACCGGATTAACGCCGTTCACGCTAGGGCTAGCGGACAAGTCCGGTTCGTCCTCTTCTTGCAAAATAGCTGGAGTGATTGGCGCAATTGGCTCAGTCGGATCCGGTTCAGCTGGAACGCCAATTGGATTTGGTGCGAGCTCTGGAGCAGTATCGACAACTGGTGCTGGCATGATCGGCTCAGCAGGAATATCTTCTCCTGGATCAAATGGGATTGGTGGTGGTGGCAGGATATTGCCGTCACCAGGCATCGGAAGCGGTGGCTCAACTAATTCCGCACCGGCAACTGGTGCCGGTTCTTCGGCGACGGTCATCGGCGCAACTGGTGGCTGCGAAGGGTCGACATTCGAGAATGGCGCCGCAACTTGTGGTGGTGTAGTTGGCGAGTCAACAACTTCATTCACGACAGGCGCAGGAACAACCGGGACTGCATCCTCTGGGACGGTTTCGTCATGCATTGGAACCGCTGGCGCCTCGATAGTTGGAAGCTCGGCAGTTGGGTAATCTTTTTCCGGCTCTGCCGCAGGCATTATTTTAAACTCTGGTACCGCAGGAGCGGGGTTTTCTGGTGGTTCGCCAATTGGCTCCGGTGTTGGGCGGGTGATAATCTTTGGCTCTTCTGGCTGAGCTTCTGGCTCGGCAACCGGCGCCACTACTGGCGGTTCTACAATTGGTTCCGCTTTTGGCGCTTCCTCAATTTTCGGTGCTTCCTCGATTTTTGGTTCTTCAACGACTGGTTCGACGGCCGGCTTCTCTTCTGGCTTTGGTTCTTCTTTTGCCGGTTCAGCCGCTTCATCGCGCTCAATCGTCAATTCAGTTTCATCTTCCTTTTCGACATCCTTAAGTTCTTCGTTCGCGTCAACAACGTTACGCGTCAGGATATCCACTGGAATACTAGAAGAAATAAGCTGCTGATCGGCGCCGGCGGCCATCAAAGCAGAAGCAACCGACATCGTCTCAGCGGAAGTGTGCTCGTTCGAGAAACGGTTTGTCGCAGAAACGATACCGGCAAGCAAGGCAGTTGCCGTAGATTTATCGACTAACTCTTTGTCAGATTCGAGATCATTCGCGAGCGTGGCAACCATTTCGGAGACAGAAGATGCGCCCGGATCGCCCCATTCTAGGTCGGCGAAGTTGCCAGGGGCAGCAGCAGAAATATTGATCGAACTTGCGTCATGTTTAATGCGGCCATATTCAGAGAGAGCTGAGTCCAAATCGGCCTCTGCGGCAACATTTAGGGCAATAATCAGGTCAACATTGAAATCGCCATGACTGAATTCAAGGTCATCCTCATTCAAAGTCGTGCGATATGGCGTAATAAATACCCGGACAAAATCACCTTCAATCTTGTAGCGAAGGTGGTCAGCCTTCTCTTTATCAAGCGCAATAATAAAGTCTTGTAGACTATTCGTGTTTGACTCAAAAGTCTTTTCTGGCTCAAGGAACTCAATCGCGTTCGGAACATTGCCAGAGAAGATTGCGGTCGCATGCTTGCCCATTTTGTCGAACACAAAAGTTAAACCGAGCGCAGCAGATAGTTCATCTACGCTTGGGTTTTTAGAGAGTGCAACAAGCACGTTTTCGCTGTTTCGAATGCGATCAGCGACTTGGGAAGCAATAGTGCCGCCCTGTTTGGACTGAATTGGTTTGTCTGGCATTTTAATTTTCTTTGTTTATTTTTGACCTAATTTTGTTTAAGTTTAGCATAAGAGTAATGATTTTGCAAGCCCTTTCCCTGTTCGACACTTTACAATTTTCTCAAAATAGAATATAATAATGGGAATTGTAAAAATAATTCATTAATTTTTGAAGGAAAAGTTTAAATGCCGATTATCAAATCCGCAAAAAAAGCTGCGCGCCAATCTATTAAGCGCCGCGAAAACAACCAGGAAATCAAGAAGACCATCCGCAATGCTTTGAAGGATTTCCGCAACAAGCCAACTGCCGAAAAGATGGCAAAGGTTCAGTCTGAGTACGACAAGGCTGTCAAAAAAGGCTTGATGAAGAAGAACACCGCTAGCCGCCGCAAAGCAAAGCTCGCTGAGTTCGCAAAGAAGGCTAACGTCAAGCTCGCTCCAGCAAAGAAAGCTGCTGCCGCTAAGCCAGCTGCAAAGAAAGCCCCAGCAACCAAGACTGCTGCCGCTAAGAAGCCTGCTACCAAGACCGCAGCTGCTAAGAAACCAGCCGCAAAGAAGGCTCCAGCAAAGAAAGCTGCAACCAAGAAAGCTTAATGAATCAAAAAATCTCCCTCACGGGAGATTTTTTTAGCTCAATTTATCCATTGGGTCGTTTTTGGAAGACTCAAGAATCTCGCCATAAGTATCGACGATCGGGCGGCTAGTAACATGGAGAACCTTGAAGGTCTCGAGAATGTCATTATAGGCCGCGACTGGATCGTCTCCTTCCATGAGATCCGACTCGATGCGCGCATAGTAGCCTGGCAAACCATCAATCTTATCAAGATACACATTTACGGAATCGCCCATGCGAAGCTCTTCACGGCGGCGACTCACTTCATAGCGGAGTTCATAGCCAAGCTGATAAAGAATATGGGCGGTTTCAGAATAATTCTCAACGACCGTTGCATTCACGAGGTCAAACTTCTCGTCTTCGAAATGACGGCGCATTACGAGTGCATAGGTCGCCTGCTTTTCTGGGTCTTTCACGATAGTGCGAAGGTCAAGGCGCGGCATTGCTTTATCGCGCGCAAAACGCTTTGGCACAAAGACACGATCATGCTGCCAGTATGGTGCGGAAAAATGGAAATCAATTTCTGCGAGCGTATCGACAAAGTCAGTACGGCTGTTGAGTTTCATTTTGATAATAGTCTTCTTCATGAAGCCTCCTTACAGTGTGGCGCCCTCGCGCGCTTTATTTGCCCACTCGTCCGCCAATTCGTTCCCTTCGGTCCCGACGTGGCCACGAGTCCATTTTAATTCAACATTCGATTTCGATTCATATAGTTCAAAAAGCTCCTGCACAAGCTCGAGATTTTTGATTGGTCCAGACTTTTTCGTCCAACCATTCTTGCGCCAGCCATCAGCCCACTTCGTAACAACATTCACCCAAAATTCTGAATCAGTCATAATCTGATCGCCCGGTTCGGCGATCTTATAAGCCGCAATCAAAGCCATTGCTTCCATGCGAATGTTTGTCGTATTGGCTTCTTTGCCAAGCGCGACCGGCTGTTTCAAATCAAGATCAATCACTGCAAAGCCGCCTGGGCCAGGGTTCGGAGAGGCAGAGCCATCGGTGAAGTAGTGTTTCATACCCTTATTATATCATCTGTTCCCTGTGGTATAATCTAATTGTTGCCCGCGTGGCGGAATTGGTAGACGCGCTAGCTTCAGGTGCTAGTGTCTTTACGGATGTGCTAGTTCGAGTCTAGTCGCGGGCACCAAGCAAGGAGAGCGAATGGCGCTCTTTTTTAGTTGCTCTTTTCGCCGTTGCCTTTACCGTTGCCAGAAGCGGTGTTGCTCACGTCAGCACAAGATGTCGCAAACGACTCTTTTGTGCTGGTGCCGGTTTCATAAGTGAACGGATTGTTTTGGACGTTTACGACGTCTTTTTTGTTGTTATCCCACTTCGATGAACTGTAGCGGCAGTTGTTCGTCACATAGAATGTCTTCGAGATACCTTCGTTATTGGTATCATCGGTCATTGCAAGCGCATAATTCGAGAGTGGGAAATACGTATCGACGAGCTCAATGCGAGCCTCGACGCGACGGAAGAGATCATTGGCGCGACCAGTCGAATCGACGATTGGCTGAACGCCAGCGAACTTAATCGTAGAACAGTTAATCGACGTCTTGCCGTCTTTTTCAATTTCAGCGTCGGTAGCAAGCGAATTGTCTTGGCAAGTATACATCTTTACTCTTACCTCGGTAGATGGGACGCTGTATGGCAGGTTCAAAAGCAAGAACGAAGTCGAACGGTTGCGACCAGCGCTAATACCACGATATGGCGATGGAATGTTGATACTCGAGCGGCAGGAGTAGTTAGCCGGCTGAGCTGCTTCCAGTAAGTTCGAGCACTTGATATCGATTGGTGTATTGAAGCTCTTGTTTGCCGAATAAGCAAGCGCAGTCGACGAAACAATCGTTGCTGCTTCATTGGCAGAAGATGGGCGAAGCATCAAAGTGCCGCGATTCGTATTCGCGCCGTTGCGTGCATAAAACTCGTCGAGCGTAAACGTATTATTAGTCTGCATATATGTAGCCTGGATTACTGGAGGAGCCATGCCGCTCTTCGAGTCGTTCGCGTTGATAAAATTATTCGCGTAGTGATCGTTGCCTTTTTCATAGATGACGTTATTGCTCGTGAGTTTGCCAGTAAGCGAAGTGGAGTCAAACCATTTTTCGCCGAGGTGGCCATCGCCGCCAGCAACCTTACGATAATCTTCAAGGCTGAACCATTCGAGTTCAATGCGATCGATGCTGTTCTGTTCGGAATCAGTTGAGGCACGGATTGGAATTAACTTTGTTGGGTTACTGTTGTTTAATGTCGCAATGTAATCATTTGTGTGCGATGTAACTTTTACGCAAGTATAGGCCTGATCGAAGGCTTCGGCACTGCCCTTCTTTGTATTAGTGCCGCCAGATTTCGAGTTATCGGTCTGAATAATCGTTTCTTCTTCACCGATATAGCCAAGAAGGTCACGGACAATATCACAGTTCTGCGCAGTAGTTTCAGAAGCCTGCTGCGTCTCAAAAGCTTGCGTGTATTTGTAACAATCATTCAAGAAGCCAGGATCGTTGAGACAGTTTTGGTAACGCAACAAGGCAATTTTTGCATCCTCGATACCGGCAAGCGCGGAGTTATATGCCGACTGTGAGAGATTATAGTTGGTCGTGCGCAAAGCTTCTGCAAGCATAATACGAACAAAGCTAAGCGCAATAATACCGAGAAGAGTTGTTGTAAAAATTACAATATAGATAGATGCCGCACCGCGTTTTGTCCTAGACATTTCACCTTTCATCGTTATTCTCCATTCCTATTAGTTATTGTTGCTTCACCAGTTGCGCGAGCGGAAAAGTTAAACTTGTTCACCGCGCAATAATCGAAGTTTTCGAGGCTAAATTCGCTATCGATATCCTTGTTGTCGCCAGTGCAGAAATCGCCGTTCGACTGAATATTCACGCCGCCACGGATGGTTGCCAAAATGAACGAACCGGAGAGGAAGATTTGCTTCGTGGTTTCATTCTGAGTAGCCGGGATGATGCGGAAATCATAAAGCGCCAAATCCATATCGTCATCGTTGATTAACTCTGTGATGTCGTCCATCGTAATTGATCGGCCCTCGCCGAGTGCCATTGAGGCTGGCGAATACTCAGTAGCCGAAGTTGGCGAAGTTGTCTCATTGTGAGCACAGGCATAACGTTCCGTGTCCGGGAACCGTGCGAGTTTCGGAATGTAAAATTCGTTACCAGCGCCGGCAAGCTTAATTTTGAGCAGATGACCATCATTGCTCGAACTCTCGTCGCGAGAGGCGGTAATAGTCGGCGCATTATTCCAAACGTAGCTATACGAGCCAGTGCAGAAAATACCGCTATACTGCTCCGTATGGTTACCGTCTTCCACGCTGAGATAGTAGTTCGCGAGCGCCGCTTTTAGGTGCGCAGCATCGATGCCGCTATTGCCATATTCCGGATTAACCTTCAAATGAGTTGGCGAGCTCGTAATCGTACGCGTGAGATCGGAAATAATTTCGCGACCGTTCGTGTTGACTGCGCGAAGAGCGAGACCTTTTTGGTAAATACTCGTTACGCGCATAATCAATGCTGCGATTGCGACAAGCATCGTACCAAGGAATGCCATGGCGAGCATCAACTCAATAATTGTGAAACCCTTTTTCTGCTGTTCTTCCATTATTGCATCACCTCCGGATTATACAGACGAACGACGGTCGTAAGTGTAGAAGGAACATTCGTACCAGCGCTTTGCCAGCAAGTGCGAATATAGAAATCGAAATAGTCCGAGCGCTTTGGGTTTAACTCGTTATTCCCCGCTACGTCAATCCAAATGCCTTCCGCAGACGAGACGAGGTTGTAGAGGTTATCAATAGTATCGCCCTGATTCAAATTAGAATTATTGGTCGTGGAAGCGGAATTATTCTTTTTGTACAACACGCGCGGATATAGGCTCGCTTCATCGAAGCGGTTTCTAGCCGTAATCACGATTTCGTTATTCAATAAAGAGCTATAATCAACGCCGAGATATTGTGGGCTCTTTTTGTTAGCGTCTGGCAAGACAAGACGAGTATTCATTACAAATGATTTGTACTTTTCAAAATGACCATTACTGTTGGTCGAATAAACGATATTGCAGGAATCCATATTATTGACGTCAAAAGCCGTGAGGCCGCCGTCTTTGAGATCATCCGGGCCATCCTCGAGCAAAGATGGCTTGATGGCGTGGCTAGTGATAGTCTCCCAAAGTTGCTTGAAGCCACTCTCGCTGCTAGTCTTCTGCCTTTCTGCAACGTAGCTTTGGTGGATGAAGCGAAGCGCCTCGGCCTGAGCGTCAATTTCATTGCGCGCCATTGCCGTTTCAAGCGTGCGCTGCGCAGTATTAATGCCGTCATTCATTAGGTTAATCGACAGCATTGCGACGACGGCAAAAACAGAAATCGAGAGCATCACTTCAATAAGCGTATCGCCGCGCATAGTCCTTAGTCGCATTGGTCCTCCTCGCTGTCGGAATCCATATCGACAAGCTCAATACCAGTCTGAGAGTGAGCATTCTTTAGAACACGAATCATGCGACTATGGTCTGAGTAGCTGGCGTTACCGTTGCTGTTCACACAAATCTTAAGTTCGGTATTTTTGAAATTGTCGTCAGTCAAATACTTGTTTACGCCGACGTCATAGATTGCCGCCTTTAGCGCTTCGATATTACTGGACACAATCCCGTTACCGCCAATAATTGCGTTGTAATCAGCGGAGCCGTTGTAATAAATTAAGTCATCCTTAACATAGGTCTGAATGCTGCCGGAACGTGGAGAGCGGAAAATGAGAAGGGTCTTTTTGAGATTAGTTGCTTCGCCGTCAATTGGCTTTGGATTCTTGAGCACGACATCCCACTTTAATTTACGCGTGGTGGCGTTGCCGGCGGTTTGGACCGAGCATTTATCGACCGTGTTTTGGCTCTTTTCACACATCACAGCGACGTTGTTGGCATTGAGCTTCTTGAGTAAAACAATGTCTGAATCGCTAGAATTTTCTTCAATGCGATTGTTGCGGATGGCGTCGACATAATCTTCGCCAATAATTGTCGTGGTTTGAATCGTGTCTCCATTAATCGCAATTACGGCACCATACACAACACAGTCTGTGCGACCGCGACCACTATTCCAATTTTGCTTCGGATCGATTCCGTCCGTAATCTGGCTAGCCGTCAATGCGCCGCACACGCCCTTGTTTCCCTGCGTGCCATCACCATTGCGTGAAGCAATCTGCGTATCAGAAACGAAGGAGTAGGCGTTTTTAATAGCATCAACTGTATCCTGCACGGCATCTTTATAGCGCTGATTTGCAATACTAGAACCGGTGCCAACCAAAATACCGACTAGCAGGAAACCGCTAATCGCCAAAAATAGCATCACCTCAATAATGGTGAAGCCAGGACGTCGTTCCACCACATTATTGTCCATACTATTATTATACATTAGCATAAGCAATTTTCCTTAATACCTCGGCGGCAATTCACGAGAATAGGTCGTGACTGCCTGGTTATAACGCGACATTTGGCCGAAGCTCCAAAGATAATTACCGGTATTGAGGTTGAAGACCTCTGCGCGCACGATTGAGCCGGTGCCATTTGTTGCACCCGCAGTGCGGTTCAAAATCAAGCGCTTAGTAATCACTGGCGAATCAAAGATCACGCCCTGATTACAAACATTGGCGTTCAAGTCACTCATCCTCAATTCCCTAGTTGGGTCACTCGACTTAAATGCGCAAGTGTTCACTTTGTCGGCGATAATAGTTGCATCAACATATTTTACAGAATCAGTGAGATAAACATTTTCTGCCAAGATAATTACACCGGTAACACCATTAAGCGTCGTCATTGCCTTCGCGACTTGTTTATTCAAATCGCCATCAATCACTACGTTTGTCGCGCGATAAATAACTGTATGGTTGCCATTATCGTCGGCAAATGTTGGCGTCTTCGAAAGATAGAGATTGTTTGTTTTGACGCCTACCGGCTCGGACGCGTTGTCGCGATAAGCGGACGGATCAATGTTCGACGCATCGAGATAAATCGTATTATTGTACTGTTTCTGCGGCACGCCACTTAGGTTTTTGCCAATCTCGGAATAACGATCTTTCGTGCGAGCTTCATACTGCGTTGCCGATATTTCGCCAATTTTCTTCATGTCTTCTGACTGCTTGCATTCCGCGTTCGCGAAAGTCTGAGTCATGAATGTACATTCGTTAGAATTAGTCTCGTCGGCAACAGTAGTATTATTATTCGTTGGATTTGTGCGCGTGATATTCAAGTTCTTCGTATTTGCGCCAGTGCCGTCGCGGCCATAAGCAAGCGCTGCACCGGAGGCCATGAGGAAGTTTTTGTTTACGCGGCCATAAACGCCATACTCAGCCCAGGAGCCAAAGGTCAACCTATTGGCGGTGCCGTTCGCAACGATCTTTTTGCTATAAATTGAGGTATTAATTTTTGTTGCACTGTATACATTCGAAGATTCAACGCTCATAGTTGGGCGCTTCGCAATTGTGAGACAGGACGCGGTTGCGCGGCGCGTGCTGATGTTGGAGCCTTCTTGCAATGCGACCGCATCATTATTCCCATCGTGGCTATCATACGGATAAACCGAAAGCTCGACGCAAACACGATCGCCGACCACGTAATCATCACTAATTTCTACCGTGACTGGAGCAAGTGTTTCATTGACGTGTTCTGTACTAAAGCCAACTTGATTGAAACGGCGCGTTTCGGATGACGAGTGAATGCTGCCCTTCAGATTCCCCGCAGAGTCAGTGAAATAATAACTGTAGCGCACGTCCGTATTCTTCGAAATCGTTGCGTAAGTATTCTCCGAATCTTTATTGCTGATTAGCTCATTTTTGCGCGTCATCACAGCAACGCCCGGATACATCGTAATTCTTTCGCCAATATAAGCGATGCGAAGTGTCTGGTTAGAGACATATGGCTTCAAAATGTAGTTATACGGAACGATGACGCTAGCCGTAGCGGTGCGCGGAGAGCTACCGACATTGGCGCCGCTAGTAACCTTCTGTTCATTCCAATCTAATTTTTGCGTAATAGTGCTGCCGGTGTCCAAGACGCCGATATTATAGTTCTGATTGTTGCGCGCGCAGTCGAGTTTGCCGGCTATCTGGTAAAAGCCGTTCTCTCCTCTGTCGCAACGATAGTTTTCGCCAGCACCGCTGCTCGGGCTCGTGAACGAACCGTTCAAGTGGCTAACGTCTTGCATAAATCCGCTTGGAGTTGGAGAGCTCGACCAAACGCGCGGGTTATTGAATGTACTGCCGACGAGTGGAACTTCCGTGCGGAAAAGATACTTGTTGCTATTATTCACGGTTGGCAACTTTGTGCTCCAGCCGCTTGCCGTATACGAAACCGGAACAGACAATCCATTTTCTTTTATCGGATAGAGCGCGCCGGCACACATGTCATATTTGAAACGGATATTGTCAGTCGGACGAGCATAAATCGAAACTGGGCCATTAGCCACTGTCTCGGTCTTGTTTAGATTTTTATTATTTACACTGAGCTGGCCGTAGTTTTGACCTTCTAGCAAGCCGTACTCAATGTTTGGTGCTACCGAGCATTTTTGCTTCGGGCGCGAAATCGTAACGCAATATTCAGATCCAGATGCTGGTACCAGATTGTCTGATGTCGACTGTTTATTACGATAACTCATGGCGCTACAGAATGTGCGCGTTTCGCCATATTTTAATGTGCCGGTTACTTTCGGGGTAAAAACATTTTGCGAGCTATCTTCCGCCAAAGCATTAGTATTGCCGCTAGCCGTAGCCGATGTTGGTGTCCAGTCCGCAGCAGATGAACCATTCACGATAGAGCTGGCATCTCTACGGTAAGCAGAATATTGCGTCGCTACCGTCTCACCAGCAGAATCTTTTGAACGTTTAACGTTGCTCGTGAAGCTAATTTCGTAATAGCCGTCATCCGAATCCGATAGCGTAATTCGATGATTCGATGGAATTGAGACATCGGTTTTGGCTGAGTTCTTTTTAACAGATGCCGTAACAGATCCGGAGAAGTACGCGTATGGACGAGAGATTTTAATACACTGCTTAGAATACGTAGAGCCACTGACGCCATTAACTGTCGAGTAGGCCGCCGATGTCGTCACACCAGAACACTTCGTTTGCGATTCGCCGGGGTTGAGCGAGACGGTTACTTTTTTGTAGTTAAACGCACCGTCCCAACCAAAGACAGGCTTATATGTCCAGTCGCTAGTCGATGGCGATATTTCAATACTTCCATTCGAGCCGTTAGTTTCGCCAAGCCCATACCAGTTGGTTGTCGCGGTATGCGCATCGCGTAGGGTGACTCTCGAGCGGAGGCGGTTATCAAACTCGATAACCGTATTTCTCCTGTTCACTTTATTCGTATCATAATAATCATCCGTGCCCGCATCTCTTGCATAGCCGCTCATAATAGTGCGCTCAACCGAGCCGTCGCCGCCAACGTCAATACGTGCGCGCGTGTTGTTTTCAAAAACACTCGTCGATTCTTGCTTTTCTGCAAGGATTACGAAGTTCGACCAACCATAACTACCAGAACCATTATTGAAGCCGCGATAAAGAGATAGCTCGATCTCACCGTGGTCAGAAAGCTCGGTGATGCCAACTTCATTAATTAGAGTTTCACCATCCACATCTATTTTTGCGACACGCTCAGGGTAGGTAAAGTCATTCTCGCCACTCGTATTATTTGCGGATGCTCTCAGGAAATCTTTGCCACAATAGCCATTCGGATCGCAGCCGTACACGCTCGCCCAGCCGTCCTTATATTCGATACCAATATCACTATTACATTTACTATGGTCGTTCCTGGCACAAATCTTAACGTTCGTAGCATAAATGGCTGCGTTCGATGACTTATTATTGACCGATCCGACAACGCCAAGGGTGGTTATGCCGGTCCTTCTGAGATACGCGTTCACATTAATTGTATAAGTGCCGTTAGACTGAGAGAAGCCGGCTTCGTCCGTAATCCACATTACACCGCGAGCACTAGTCGAGTTGCCACAAGCCCACTCGACACCAGCGTCCGACATCGAGGTACCAGGAGAAACGTCGGTGATTCGAGAATAAGTGCTGCCGCTGTTGACCGGAAATTTGCTATTAGCATTGTTCATACAAGTAGTTTTGTTTTTGGCGTAAGCGGCGCCCGGAACAAAGAACAAAATGCCTAGTATCGTAAGCAAAGCGACTAATGAAGTAATTTTCCGTTTCATTATTTAGCCCTCCCCCTCTTCGCTGCTGTTTTCTTTGGCGCGTTTTTCCATCACGCCGCGATATTCTTCCGACTTCTTTTGATTGCCCAGCATTCCTTCGATTTCTGAAATCCAGTAGGCGCTCTGAATTGTTTGGTTCAAGCGTTCGCTCCGATAGGCATCCGCGAGGGCCTTTTCGAGTAGTTTTTCGTCTTTCGTTGACGACAAATCTTCCGCACGGTATAAAAGAATCTGCGCCTTATTTTCATCATATTTCGCATCGTCAATGAGAGCCTGCATCGCATCGTAATACTCGTCAGTATTAATCGAGTATCTTTCTCTTATTGAGTCGATGCTCAAATAATCTGCGCCATAGTTTTGCGATATCTCGTCTCTTTTTTGCTCTTCGGCTTTTTTCTTCATATCTGAGCTAGCAATAAAAGCAACAATGACGGCGGCGACCGACAAAATAACCAACAGGATGGAAATGATGATCCATTTTAGATTGCCGCCACTTGAGCGAGCAGCTTTTCCGTTCGAAGAAGAACCATCAACCTGTGGCCATTTGGCCATTTCTGCATCAAAATTAACACCAGAATAGCCTGGATGATTGTTGGTAGGATTGGTATTCCCACCCACCCCAGTATTAGCGCTCTCAACGCTCATGCTTATATTTTAGCACAAAAAAATACCGCCAAGACGGCGGTATTTCTCTTATTTTTGAATTATTTTGCGTATTCGATGGCGCGGGTTTCACGAATGACGTTAACCTTGATGACGCCAGGATACTGCATCGTAGCCTCAATCTTGTCGGCAATATCGCGAGCAAGCTTCAAAGCGGAGAGATCATCAATCTGCTTTGGCTCAACAATGACGCGAATTTCGCGACCAGCAGAAATCGCATAAGCCTTCTCGATACCTGGGAAGCTAGTGGCGACATTTTCAAGTGCCTTCATGCGTTCAGCAAAGTTCTCAGCAGAGATATTGCGAGCGCCTGGGCGAGCAGTAGAAATTGCATCCATAATCTTGACGATAACTGCTTCTGGTGTGGTTGGCTCGATATCGTTGTGATGTGCAGCGATTGCGTGCGTAATGCGTTCGTCCATGCCGTACTTCTTTGCAAGCTCGGCACCAATATCAGCATGCTTACCTTCAATCTTGTGCGTGACAGCTTTACCCATATCGTGGAGCAAACATGCGGTCTTGGTAATTTGAACATCAGCACCGATTTCCTCAGCAATCATACCGCCCATGTGAGCCATTTCGATAGAGTGAAGAAGCACGTTCTGGCCATAGCTAGTACGATACTTCAACTCACCGAGAAGGTGAAGGATTTCGCTTGGGATACCGATAACGCCAACTTCACGAGCAGCGTCTTCGCCGGCGCGAACGACTTCCTTTTCAATTTCGCGGTTTGCCTTTGCGACAGCATCCTCGATGCTAGATGGGTTGATACGACCATCCTTCATGAGGCGCTCGAGCGCGTAACGTGCAACCTGACGGCGAATTGGATCGAAGCTACTGAGCACGACCATGCCTGGAGTATCGTCGACAAGAACATCAACGCCGGTTGCGTGCTGGAGAGCCTGAATGTTGCGGCCTTCCTTACCAATAATGCGGCCTTTCATGTCGTCATCTGGAAGCTTGAGGCTAGTAACCGTGCGGTCAGCCGTGACCTCAGAAGACATACGCTCCATCGTGGTCAAAAGGATCGATTCAGCAGTTTCTTCGACGTGGTCATGAATAGCTTTTTGCTCTTTTGCAACGAGCTCGGTCAAATCATTCTTAATGTCGCGCTCAGTCATCTGCATGAGCTTTTCTTTTGCATCAGCCTTGCTAAGACCAGCGATTTTTTCGAGCTTTTCCTGAGCCTTGGTGCGAATGTCGCGAATTTCATTTTTGAGATCTTCGATTTCGTTTTCTTCTTTGCGAAGATTCTCAGACTTCTTGTCGAGCTGATCAAGTTTCTTGTCGAGCAAAGTCTCACGTTCAGCAAGACGATCCTCGGTTTTCTTCCACTCTTTGCGACGATTCGATTCTTCTTTCTGAGTATCGTCGTGAATCGTGGTAGCTTCTTTTTTCGCATTCAAAACAATCTCGGAAGCTTCATGCTTTGCTTTGCGAATGAGCTCCTCAGCTTTGTTTTTGCCACCGTTTTCTTTGCGCTTGTTTGATGCATAAGAAACACCAACCCCGGCGCCTGCGCCAACAACTAGCGCAATAATAGCAGGAACAATCCATTCCATGTATCACCTCTTTCTAAGTTGTAATTAAAAACGAATAATAATCAGGTTCCCCCTAACAATTATTCTAGCATGCTAATTACTTTTTTGGCGGCGTAATATTTGCCGGGCGTCCATATTCCGGAAGAATAATTTGGTGTTGCTGACCGTGCTGGTCATAGAGCGGAATATGTAAATCTTGACTCAAGGTATTTACGACCGTTGCGCCGATGCGGAGACCCGTGAAGCTGCCTGGACCAGCAAAAAATGTGATGCTTTCCAGGTCCTTCCAATCGCAATTATTATCGACGAGTTTATCGTGGATGAATTTTAATAAATCTCGTGCAAGACTGCGACCAGATTCCCATTCATATTCTTGGTCATTGAGACGCAAAATCGTTTCTGGCGTCGATGTGTCTAAATACATTTTCATTGAATCGTCACCTCACGAGTGCTCTCGTCTATATATTTAATTTCAACAACGCGATGGTCGGCTGGAAGTAAATCTTTGATGCTCTGCCCCCACTCAATGACCGTAATCGTCTGCGGGTATTCAATTGATTCTGCCAAATCTTCAGACATAATGCCTGGATCTTCAAGACGATAAAAATCATAATGAGCCAAAATGCAATTGTCGCCTTTGTATAAACGCGAAATCGTAAATGACGGTGAGCTCAAAGTAGCCTTCACGCCAAGGCCGTCTGCTAAACCACGAGTAAAAGTAGTTTTGCCGGCGCCGACGTCGCCAATTAGCTCCAAAACAGCAGGCGCTTTCAAGCTAGTCGCGAAGTTGCGACCTAGTTCGAGCATCTCTGTTTCAGAATGAATTAACATGTTTTATATTTTACCATTTTTTGAAGATTTTTCCAGAGCATAGGTTGGCCGGTAACTGTGGCGAGTAATGCGAAATGTCACCACGGCGAGAATGATAATCGCCGGCCATAACAACAAAACTCTCCCGTCGTGCTGCGCAATATCCATGCTCGCCCACGGAATACTGGCTAAATACTCTACAACTGCAATTTGGATTTTAAGTAGCGCGCCGACTAGCCAACCGAGTAACGGAAGTGTCGTTAAGCCAGCTAAGAATGTCAGCAACATCGTCGGCGCAATAAGTGGCGAGATTAGCAGATTTGCAATAATCGCTAGGCCAGGAATAGTGCCGTAATTATATATAGCGATTGGCAAGCAAAGACTCTGTGCAGCAACACTCGCAATAACAATACTCGCGAAAAAGCCAGGCTGTTTTTCGCCGTATAGCAATTTTGTGATTAATGGCGTAATAAAAATAATGCCGGTGTATGACGCAAATGATAATTGCCAGGCTAGATTATTAACATTGCTAGGATTGATCAAAAGCGACAGCGCCATAACATACAGTATTAAACGCGCCGGATGAAAATGGCGCCCATAATACCAGGCGCAGAGTGACAAAAAAGTTGCGAGGCCGGCACGCATCATACTCGGCGTAAAGCCCGTAATACTAATGTAGCCAAGGAGCATAATCGTGGCGCCGGCGAAAGTGGCAAAGCGCGAGATTTTGCCGAATCGCTTCTTCGCCACATTCACAACAACGGCAAGATGAAAACCGGAAGCGACGACAATATGCGATAGCCCAACAAGGCGCAAAGCGTCCTTTAGGCTGGTAGTTAATAGCACTTTTTGGCCGAGAAGATAACTTAGCGCGAGGCCGTGCTCCGTCTCGTCCGGAACGAGTTTTTGAAACCGCGCCGAAAACCAGTCACGTACTTTTAGTGCGAAATCTTTTTGGTTTGGTCGTTCGATTAAAACTAGGTGCGGCTCTTTCATAAACGCCGCAAAGGTTCCGAAGCCTTCTTCTAGTTTCCCCTCCACAACTAGCTTACTCGATCGATCTAGGGCCTTTTGGCCTGCGAGCATTACATATACGCGCCCAATATCCGTTTCAAGCTGAACGCGAGTATAGCCTTTTTTATACTCAACATCCTCTGCCACGACGCCGCTCAAACTAACGTTGTGCCCGACCCGCATGAGCGGTTGCTGCGGTATAAAAAATCCTCGTAAAAAGGCTGCTGCAATAATTGCTATACATATAATTAATGGAACAACCGAAACGTG
>JAFYZJ010000072.1 GCA_017548735.1 Candidatus Saccharimonadota bacterium
CGTGATGCCTATATTGACGAGGTGTTATGCAAATCTTTCAAGCTCCATAGAGTCTAACTTTGTAGTTTACGATAGCTCCCAGTTTTTTCCAGCAAACTGGGGCAGGACTAAAACGTGCAATTGCTTGGACCTGCGGAGGTTCGTATAGCCAGAAGATATCAGGCTGGCTAAGTCAAACAATATGCGTATAATAGCATGATCTCTAAAAAAGGGCAAGAAAAAGCCCCCGGGCTCTTATGAAACCGGGGGAGACCCCCGGAGATAAGAGTCCGAGGAGCCTATTATGTGGGCCTACGACCTATCGATCGTAGAGCAGAACGTTGAACAATTGTAGCTTAAGGACGCCGCCAACATTTCGCCCATGTTATATTTTGTCGTCATACATCATTGTTATACACCTGAAGGATCTGGCGGTTGCCCAATTATTCTTGCGTGTGGGAAGAGATTATCTCTGTCCCTGTGCCTTAAAGATCTATTCTGGGTCAAAAAGACTACCAGTGCCTATATTGTAGCACACTTTGTTAAAAAAGTCAAGCATTCTTGGCAAAAAATAACCCCCGGAGCATATGCTCCAGGGGGTAAACTTTACTTTCTTCAAAGGTGTCAGAGTTAATCGAGATCTGATTCTTCAGGCTGGTCAACTGCCTCGAATTCGCTTGCCCACTGGTCGAAATCTGCGTTTTCCGCGTAGTGCTTGTGGCTCGGATTGAGCCTTTCGCGCTTAGCGATGGCGGCCTTCTTGATCCCAGGGGTACACATAGAATCTTCGATGACAAATTTAAGCTCGGCATCCAGAATGAGGTTTGCTGCCGGCGATTTCGTCGGTTCGACATGGTTCAGGACATATCTCAGGAAACTGACGTGCTGGTTATCGCTGGTCTTTTTCTCGTAGAGATTAGTGAGCGATTTGAACGAATCAATTCCCCTGGAGTAGGTCTTTTCCCAGCCAAACAAATCGCTCGGTAAGGGTTCCTCGAATCCCTGCTTCTTCAGATCGACAATTGCCATCAGGACCTTGTTGAGATAGTTCTCATAAACCTTCTGATTGCAGGGGTGCTTTGACCAATACTTGATCATTTCGCGTAATCTCCACCGCGCCAACTTTACTGCTCTGCGATACTCTGTAACAGATACTGCCATAGATAATCACCTCCGTGTGTAATGATGTATGTAAAAGGACTAAAATAAAGTTATCTTATTATTATACCACTACAAGTCAAAAAAGTCAATTTCACCCGATGCGGTGAATCATGTATAATGGTTATAATTAAAAGGGAAGGTCATGGCTAAAAAGAAAATCCGCCGTTCGCTCGCCGAGCATCGTCGCAAACTCTATTTTATGTGGATTGTTGTCCTTTTCTTTTTGTGCCTCGTTACGGCAACTATCTTGGTGGTTGGCCTGCGCGAGATGCCACATAACCGCGCGCTCGAAGAGGAACGCGACTATGCCGAGTTGAGTTTTGAAGGCTATAAATTAGGCGATGAAGTGCCGCTCGAAGTGCGCCGCCATGGCATCGTGGATGCGGATTATGAATACCTTTGGGAGGGCGTTTCGATTTCGCTCGACGAGAATAAGCATATCGACCGCCTCGCTTTCTTTGCGACTGAATCTGGCGACGAAAAGTCGAAGACAATCGACGACGTAATCATCGAATATCGGGGCTATCCGATTAAACGTATTGCGGACTTCGTGACTTATTTTGGCACGACTAAGGTGACGAATTTTGGCCGCTATAAGTATTTGACCTATGCCGACGAAAACTACGCTGTCGACATTACTTTGATGGACGGCGAAATTTACAATATCGAACTCTATAAGAAATAAAAAGAAATCCGCGACCGGTATATTTTTTCAGAACAAAAAATCAGGACATGTGCCTGTTTTTTGTTCCATGCTGTAGTTTCTTTTTAACAAGCTTTTCTTTTCAAAGAAAAGCTTGAGCATCTGGCAGGGGCGGCAAGACTCGAACTCGCGACACCTGGTTTTGGAGACCAGTGCTCTACCAACTGAGCTACGCCCCTATGCACTAAAACATTATATCATACTCCACTCCTGATTTTGTGTGCTATACTGAATCTAATAAAAAGTGGAGTGTATGCAAAAATGTCGGAGAGCTATCTCAAAGATTTGCTTTGGCGCGGTCGGCAGGTGGAGTTTGATCACGGCATGAAGCGTTACGTAGTCAAGCTGGTTGACTACGCGTTCAAGAGCGAATATGCTTTTGGCGAAAAATACGGCCGCAAGACGACCTCGGATTATTTCGAGGGCATTCTATACTTGCGCGATTACGGCTATTCGTTGTCGGAATTGTTGCGTTGTGTTGACAGCAGTCGCATTTATATTTACTAATATGTTAAAATTATCTTAATGTACGATAATTTTACAAATTTCATTAAAGATAAAAAACATATCTGTGTTATCCAAGCCGAAAACCCGGACGGTGATTCGCTGGGCTCCGCTTTGGCGCTCGAAGAAGCCTTGGCCGATTGCGAGGTTTCGCTTTATTGCCCAGTCGACATTCCAAAATACATGCGTTATTTTGCGGGTTGGGATCGCGTGACGAATGAATTCCCATACAAAGCCGACGCTTATATTATTGTCGATACGGCGAGCACGGTGCTTTTGAGCAAATTGCTCGACGACGGTGCAATTCGCAATTGTCTTTATACGGCGCCAGTCTTGGTTGTCGACCATCACGAATCTGAAGCAGATTTGGATTTCCCATACGAGGGAATTATTGAAAATACTTCCAGCTGCTGCGCTTTGCTATTCAAGATTTTTACCGAGCAAAACATTGCGATTAATGCGCAGTGCGCCGAACACCTTGCCTATGGCATTTTGTCGGATACGCTCGGACTTACTTCGCAGTCGACTTCGGCCGACGATTACCGCGCAGTCGCGACTTTGCTCGACGACGGTGCGCAGATTGCCGAGATGGAAGAACGTCGCCGCGAATTCATGAAGAAGTCGCCACGCATTCTTGATTACAAAGCTGACCTTATCAAGCGCATCGAGTATCATCTCGACGGCAAGCTTGCGACGGTTTTGATTCCGTTCGAAGATATCCAGGAATTTTCTGACGAATATAATCCAAATGTCCTCATTCTCGAAGAACTTCGCCTCGTCGAAGGCGTTGAAATCGCAGTCGCAATTAAGACTTATCCAGATGGCAAATTGACTGGCAAAATCCGTGCTAGCAAACCAATCGCCGACCAGCTCGCGGGCTACTTCGGCGGCGGCGGTCACCCATATGCAGCGGGCTTCCGCATTTATGAAGACTACAATTCTGTCCTGCCGGAATTAATTTCTGCAACGATGAAGTTGCTGGAAATGTAGTATGTACGATTGGCTCATCCATAAAGTACTCAAGATTCCACTCCGGATGCGCGTGCGCTATGATCGCTGCGCCGTTTCAAAACCAGAAATCACGGTCGTCTTTTTGCACGGCATTGCGGCGAGTCACTCGACTTGGCGCCACATGTTACCAGAGCTCACAAAAGACAAAGATTTATCAAAAGTGCGTTTTATAACGCTGGACCTAATTGGTTTCGGTAAGTCTGAAAAACCAAAATGGTACAAATATGACTACGCGAGCTATCGCAAAACTTTGACGAAGACGCTTCGCAAGCTCAAAATTGCCACGCCGCTCGTAATTTGCGGCCATTCGATGGGCTGTTTAATCGGTATGGACTACGCCGAAAATGGCGACATCATGGTCGACCAGCTGATTCTGATTTCGCCACCGATTATTCGGGCGCGCGAAGCGGCGAGCGTTCAGGACCAGTTCTATGACAAACTCTATACGGCACTCAACCATCACACGGGTAGCAAGGCAGTCGGTGCTTTGGCTTCGGTCGTCGAATCGTTGTCGAGCTTCGAAAAAAAGAGCCTCGACACGCAGGCTTTCCGCGAGACGATGAATAATATTATCCTCAACAAAGACAATTACGCATTGATTACGGGCCTCAAGGTACCGATGGAGATTATTCACGGCCGCCTCGATCCGCTCGTGATTGGCGCAAATTTGCGCGCCGCCGCAAAACAGAATTCGCGCATCAATGTCACCGAGACTTTTGGCGGCCACGATATTGTCGGCGCCAAGGCAAAAAAGGTCAACAAAATCTTTAAAGAAACCATTCTAAACTGGCTGCTTCGCGTCGATTTCTAATCCCGTTTATGCTAAAATAAAAGCATGTACGGGCTGGGCATCAGTATCGAAAAGATCAACCAGCGCATCCGTTTTTGTAACTATTTGGCGGTTGCGCAAATCTTTTTGCAGGACAATTTTTTGCTCAATCGCCCGCTCGAATTCAGCGACGTCAAGCCGCGCTTGCTCGGCCATTGGGGCTCTTGTCCAGGCATCAACATAGCCTACGCCAATCTCAAGGCGCGTTTCCCGGACATGCAATTTATCCTTGGCCCAGGCCACGGTTTTCCGGCTTTGCAGGCGAACCTTTTCTATGACGGCGATTTGCTCGAGGCTTATCCGGACGCTACGCCGAATCTCTATGGTC
>JAFYZJ010000073.1 GCA_017548735.1 Candidatus Saccharimonadota bacterium
CCAAGACTTCGTAGCATAATACATATTCTTCCAATAAGCATAGTTGTGAACCTGGAAACGATTATGACGGATACCACTATCCGAGAAGCGAATAACAGACGAGCCGCCGGTATATCTATTACCATTGCCGCCATTGTTACGTGGGCGCGGCGCGACATATTCTGGACGTTCAGTCTGCGGCAAAGTACCACCAGGCAAGAGCAAAATCATACCGGTGCTAATGTTCGTGTTTTCGAGGTCGTTGCGTGCAATAATCTCATCGAGATTTGAGCCATATTTCTTTGCGATGCCCTCGTAAGTATCGCCGCTCTTCGTGACATAAACGATACCCGGGACGCTCGGGAGATAAAGCTTCTGGCCAACCGTAATACTCTCGTTTTTGAGGCCATTGCTCCAGCGCACCTGGTCCTTCGTGACGCCCTTGAGTTTGAGCTTTGCGATAATGCCAGCAATCGAATCGCCAGTCTCGACCGTATAGGTAATCACGCCACGGCGATCGAGGTCCGAAACGTCGATAATCGTCGGGCGCTCAATCACAGTACCAGAGGTATCAGTCGTACCGGTACTTTCGTAGATTGCGCTAGCCGTAACGTAGTTTTCTGAAATCGTTGCGGTCGACGGCAATGAAACGGCGTTCGCGATATTCGCGACAGTATAAGACTCAGAAATCTGGTCGGCCGTGACCGAGAAGCTAGTGTCGTTAAAAACAGAGGCGATCGGGGCGTTTACGCTACGGTTGTCATGCTGCGAGCCAAAGAACATGACGGCAAACAAAAACAACGCCACAGCCGAGTATGGCAACACCTTGATAAGTAATAATTGAAATCTTTTCATAATTAAAATAATAAGCGCCCACCGGCCTATCCCCCACTAAATATTATAGCATAATCGGGTAGATTAAAGATATTGGCAGAGCTTTTTGCAGTATTTGCGAACATTCGCATTGTGGCCAGCTTCGGAAGTAGCATAATACATTTTACCGTCGTCGCCGGTGATGAAATACCAGTCTTTCGTATCGGTCGGATCGGCAGCAGCGCGCATCGAATCAACGCTCGGCGTAGCAATTGGCGTCGGCGGCAAGCCTTTGCATTGGCGCGAATTCCATGGGCAGCCAAACTTCGTGAGATAAGACATATCGGTCTTGCTACGATTCGGATTCACGAGGTCGGCCTTGTAGGCAATGATTGCATCGGAACCGAGCGGCGTATCCGACTTCAAACGAAGCAAGAAGACCTGCGCGACGTGGCGGCGTTCTTCGTAGTTCGCGGTTGATTCGCGCTGAATGACCGAAGCGAGCGTAATGCCCTCGTGAAAGGTTAGACCCTGCTTTTTGTAACCATCAACGAGATTATACTTTTGGACGTTCTTCCACATCTCATCGAATAGGCGCATCAAAATTTCCTCGACCGTCGCGGTCTGATAAAACTCGTAAGTATCACCCCAAATGTAGCCTTCAAGCGAAGCGTCAGCCGGCTTCGAAGTGAGGAGTGGATGGCTGTAGGTCTTGTTGAAAGCATCATCGATTTGACCCTGCGTATAGCCGACTTCAAGCAAGCGCTTTTTGGACGTCGCAATAGTTTCGCCCGGCAAGAATGTGATGCGGAAAACTTTCGCCGAAACGCCTTCGTTTAGCTGCTTCACGATATCCTTGACGGACATATCTTTTTTGAATTCATAATCGCCCGGCATAATTTTCTTGTTGTCGGCTTCGAGATTGAGATAGATTTTGAAGGCGAGCGCAGACTTGATGACGCCGGCTTTTTCGAGACTGTCGGCAATCGAAGAAGCGCCGCTACCCTCTGGCACAGTGAGTTTAATTACTTCACAATTATCGCTACATTTGACGCCAACAATGGCAGAGAGATTGCTCTTGTACCAAATCACAGCACAGGCGCCCGCAATGATAATTAACAAAACCAAAACCGCGACAATATATAACACGCGACGAACGATACGTTTAGACATTCAAAACCTCCTGTTCAATTTGCGCTAAATCTGGGCGCTCGAGAAAATCCTGCAAAATAATTGCGGCAGCCTCTTCGTCGACTTTGCCCTCTTTGCGATCCTTGCGATTTGGATGCAAGTATTCTTCGGCGGTCACGGAAGTATAAGACTCATCTTGGAAGAAAACCTTTGGTTCCTTGCCTTCGTTTTCGGTAAAATACTTCTTTAAATCGGCAATAAAATTCTGGACGGTTTCGGTCTGACGCGTTTCTTCGCCGCTATTATTGCGTGGCAGACCAGACACAATACAGTCGGCGCGCTCCAAGCGATAGTTTTTCGCGATGGCGGCAAAAACATTTTCGTCCGCCGGGACCATACCGCGCGGCACGGCAATCTTTACTGCCGTGTCAGCAAAAGCAAGCCCAACCCTTTTTGTTCCAACATCGAGGGCTAAAATGCGCATTATTCGACCGTAATTTCAATTTGAACTTTGTTAATATCGTCAGGAATGCTGGTGACCCAGAAGTAGCTAGTGTCGATTTTCACTTCTGCGACGCCCTTCGTAGACTTCAAGCGCGACTGAACTTCGCCAATCTTGTGGCCAAGTGCCATTTCGGCGACGATTTCATCCGTCACGCGTGGGCCAGTCTTGGTCGTAGCTTTGAGCTTAGCTGAACGATCGTTCTGAGCATTCTGGAAGGATTCAAAGAAGGCCTTGTCGATGCCGGTGTCATAAACTTGCTGAGTCTGGTCACCAGTAATGCTCTCTTCAAGCTTGGTTCTAATGAAAGTATTGACCGCTTCGCGATCTACAGCGAAAATCGTATACTTCACTTCGCGGACAATCTTTGGCGTGATATTTTCGCCAACTTCTTGGTTGAGTTCCGGTGATGACGTAACCTTTGGTTCGCTCGCAGACATGCTGCCGAGAAGGATATAGTCGGAGCTAAACTGCGAGGTAAGCTCGTCGCGCGCCTCATCTTCGCCGGAAGTGCCGAGTTCGCTAACTGCGGATTCGATATCGTCTTTGCCAACAACTTTGATCTTCTTGGACGTACCGCCGGTCATTGCGGAGCTAGTAACCGTGTAGCTACTTGGAATGCCAAGGCTGCTACTAATATTGCTTGAGGCTGCGACGTTGTAATCTTCGCCGACTTCGCTGCCGGGGATGACCCGCTCGGCGGCGCAGACGGTACGGAAATATGCGATATCTGACGCGTCGATGGTTTTGTATTTATCCGCCATGATCTAATTCCCCGCTTTCCGCTCTTTGATCTTTTCGATGAGTTGGGGGATGATCTTATAGATGTCCCCCGTAATGCCGACGTGCGCGACCTTGAAGATCGGCGCGTTGGGGTCGGTGTTGATCGCCACGATGTGCTCGGCGCCGTTCAGGCCCGCGACGAACTGGATCGCCCCGGAGATGCCGCAGGCGATCAGCAGTTTCGGTTTTACGGTGCGCCCGCTCAGACCGATCTGGCGGGTCGGATCCATCC
>JAFYZJ010000074.1 GCA_017548735.1 Candidatus Saccharimonadota bacterium
GCCCCATTAGCTTAATCAAAAAAAGCTGGTTTTTCTGTTCGCATAGGCGGCCTACGTTTCCGAGCAAAAATGAAGAGTCGTCGATCTTGAGTTCATTTCGGATTTTTCGGCGATTGCTATTGTTAAACTTGAACCGTGCTAAGTCAATGGCATTTGGAACTACTTTATACTTCGCGTTTTCACCAAACATCCAATCACCAGCCTTTTTTGAGCAGGCGACCTTTATGAAACTGTCCTTTTTTAAGTAAATCCGATTAATTGCATTTAAGGCCTTTCTTAATAGGCCGCTAGGCGTGCCATAGTTATGGGAGTGGATAATGATCTTGGATACTTTTTCTTTTTTCGCTGCGACAATCGGCAAAATATTGGCCGCGGAAAGCATATTGATGTGGATTATGTCGTAGTTGCCCTTACGGATAATTTGCCTTAGCGTCTTCTGGTACTTGATTGGATGCGAAAGAAAACCAGGAAGATTGAAAATAGTAGAGCCGTTTTTGGCATATTCCTCGCTAAACGCAATCGTGTCGGTTACTGTAGCAAAGTCAAAAGAATAGTCGCTTTTCTTGAAATGCTGATAGTACGTATGGAAAAAAGTTTCCATTCCGCCAATATTGTCGGACAATCCAATAACTAGAATTTTTTTCACACGCGTCTCCTCGTCGCATTGAAGGCCCAAAATGTAAAATAGTAGCAGCTTTTTATGGCGTTAAGTTTTTCTACATTGCGATATAGATTCCAGATGCGATGAATTGCAGCTTTTTTATTTGCCGAGAGACTTCCTGCGTTGCGACGGTAGTATGTTAGTGGTTCGTTGATACTATAGGCCTTAGGAATAATCTTGAGTACTTGCCACCACGTTGCTGTATCTTCACTAGGAACCACTGGCATCATGATATTTTCCTTCGACAATTTCTTGGTATCGAAAATCACAGTCGAGGTAAAAATCGTCGTATTCTTGAGCGCCTGCTTATAGGCAATCGTCTCAGGCACGTTCACTTTTTTGCCGTTTGGCACGCCGCTTGGCGTAGCGAACTCATAGCCCGTGAACGAAAAGGCGCAATCTTTTTTCTGCATAAAGGCAATCTGCTTTGCAAGCTTTTCCTTATCCCAAAGATCGTCGGCGTCCAAAAAAGCAATATAGCGGCCCTTCGCAAGCTCGATACCGGCATTGCGGCTCGTGGCGGCGCCAGAATTTTGCTTCATATCAATCCAATGGATGCGCTTGTCGCTCAGGTAATCCTCGGCAACGAATTTGCTGCCATCCGTCGAGCGGTCATTGACAAGGATTAACTCCCAGTTTTCATAAGTCTGCGCTAAAACTGATTCAATCGTGCTGTCTAGAAAAAGACCGGCATTGTAGACCGGGACAATAATACTAACGAGTGGCTCGTTTTTCGCAGTTTTCATCTACCTAAATTATACCAAAAAACACGAGTTTTTTCCACTCTGTGGCGACTATCTATAATTCTCTCGTCAGATATGATAAAATATATCCTTATGAATGCAAGTGAAATCCGTCAAAAATATCTAGAATTTATGAAGAGCAAAGGCCACGTACAGATTGCGCCGGCTCCGCTCGTGCTTGAAAACGACCCAACGACCTTATTTACTGGCTCCGGCATGCAGCCGCTTTTGCCATATTTGCTCGGCCAGCCACACAAAGACGGCACTCGCCTCACCGATTCTCAGCCATGTCTCCGCTTGCAAGACATTGAGGATGTCGGCGATCCGCGTCACACGACGGTTTTCGAAATGCTTGGCAACTGGTCTCTCGGCGACTACTTCAAGGAAGAGCAAATCCGCAACTTCTTTACTTTCCTTACCAAGGAAGTCGGCGTCGACCCAAACAAGCTTTATGTCACTTGTTTCATTGGTAACGAAAAATACGGCATCCCACGCGACGACGAAGCCGCGCATATCTGGCAACAGGTTTTCAAAGAAGCTGGCATTGAGGCGAAAATCGTCGAAATCAATACGGCCGAAAACGGCGACAAGCGTGGTGTCCGCGAAGGCGAACGCATCTTCTTCTATAACGACAAAGAAAACTGGTGGTCCCGTGGCGGCGGCATCGAATCCACGCCAATCGGCGACCCATGCGGTCCTGACTCTGAGGTCTTCTATGACTTTGGCGAAGACAAGCAGGACGTCGAAAAATACGGCCAGAGCCACCCGGCTTCTGACGGCGCTCGCTTCATGGAAATTGGTAACCAGGTCTTTATGCAGTATCGCCGCAAAGAAGACGGCACTTTTGAAGAACTTGAGCACAAGAACGTTGACTTCGGCGCTGGTCTTGAGCGCATCACCGCGGCTGCGATCGATTCTTATGATGTTTTCCAAATCAGTCTTTTGAAGCCAATCGTCGACCGCATCGTCGAACTTTCCGGCAAAAAATACGAAGATCACACGAGTGAAATGCGCATTATCGCGGACCATCTCCGCGGTGCTTATCTCTTGACCGCGCAAGGCCTCAAACCTAGCAACAAGCAGCAGGGCTACGCGCTCCGCCGCCTCATTCGCCGCGCCATTTTGAAGGCTCTTAATCTCGGTATTGAGGATAACTTCCTCGCCGGCGTTCTCCCAATGATTGCTGAAAATTACAAGGATCTTCCAGATAGTATTTTGACTAACCGCGACGAGGTGCTTGATGTTTTGAGCCGCGAAGAGCAGGCTTTCCGCCACACGATTCGCCGCGGCATGAAAGAGCTCGGTCGCCTTAAAGACCAGGGCCTCACCGGCAAAGAATTATTCATGCTTCAGGATACTTATGGCTTCCCACTCGAGCTTAGCGTCGAGGAAGCGCAGCGCGAGGGCATCGCACTCAGCGCTGACTGGCAAAAAGAATTTGATGCCGCGCTCGCCGAACAGCGCGAACGCAGCAAGACTGCCTCGAAGGGCATGTTCAAGGGCGGTCTCGAAGACCATGGCGAAATGTCCACCAAGTATCACACCGCAACTCACCTTTTGCTCGCTGCTTTGCAACAACTCATTTCCGCAGATATTTGCCAGAAGGGTAGCAATATTACCGCTGAGCGTATGCGCCTTGACTTTAACTGCGATCATAAGCTCGAGAAAGACGAACTTCAGAAACTTGAAGACCAGGTCAATGCTTGGATTAAGGCTGATTTGCCGGTCGTTCATGACGAATACAACAAGGCTTACGCGCGCGACACCCTGAAAGCTCACGGTAGCTTCTGGGATAAGTATCCAGAAAAACTCACTGTTTATACGATTGGCGATTTCGACAAGCCAACTTCCCGCGAAGTCTGTGGCGGCCCTCACGTTGAGCATACTGGCGTGCTTGGCCATTTCGTCATTAAGAAGGAAGAGGCTTCCGCTGCTGGCATTCGTCGCATTAAAGCGATTTTGGAGTAATTATGATTATCCGCGCCGCTGAAGAAAAAGATATTCCAGCCATCACGGATATTCAGATTGGCGGGTGGCTTGCTGCCTACAAGGGCATTATTAGCGATGAAGATCTCGCGAAGATGGCGGGTAGTCGCGAGGCGCGCATCGCCCGCCATACTGACCAGATTCATAAAATGAACTATATTGTCGCCGAAGATGGCGGCGAAGTGGTTGGTTTTGGCCGTTATATTTTCGATAATTCTTACTCGCCAGAGTACGACGTCGACTGTGAATTAATGGCGCTCTACGTACGTCCAGACCAAAAACGCCGCGGCATCGGTTCGACGCTAATGAATTATATTAAAGATGAGTTCCGCCGCCAGGGTAAAAAGCGCATGATTCTTTGGTGTCTCAAAGAGAACATGCCGTCGCGTCGCTTTTATGAAGCGATGGGCGGTCACGTTGTTGGTGAAAAAGAATTCGACTTCGACGGTCACAAGTATCCCGAAGTTGGATTCTTATATGAATTGTAGTTTTTTGCTAAAATGAAACTATGAGTAAACTCTTGAAAAAAGGCCTCAAAGCCTACAGTATTTTTCTAAAAAATAAGATTGCGACGTCGCTCATGATGCTCATTCCGGGTATTATGATGACTTTTGCGGCGCTGAATGGCAACGGCAACGACACGAAGAGTTTGCCGCTCATGATTTTGGGTGCCGGCATGGTGCTATCATTCTGGGCATTTTATCGCATTGGATATATCAAGGCATATATCGAGAACCCGGCGAAGGGCGACGAACGCGACCTCGGTCGCAAGGCTCTGATTTGGCAGATTCTCGAAACTTTACTCTACGTCGCAGTAACTGGTCTTGGCATTTTCCTTCTCATGAACGAACAGTTTACGAACCGCGTTTTGAACTTGATGGCAGGCGGCTTTACGACGCTCAACGGTGTGCTTGGCGCGATTGCGACCATCAAGAATCGCCACGAGATCGATTTCCGCTGGAAATTTGTCGCTGTTTTGACGCTCTTTGAGCTTGGTTTTGGCATTTACTTTATCTTGGCTTCAAAAGACATCGGTATTAGTAGCTACTTACTCATGGGTATTTTGACCACGATTGCTGGTACGCTCGAGGTCGCCTCGGCGCTCAACGTGAAGACGATCAAGTCTACAATTGAGGATGGCAAGGATATAGTAAAAACCCTCAAGGACGACGAGGAAGAAGAGGCGCCAAAAGAACTCGGTGACGGGGAAGAATAAGCGCTAGCCCTATTGACTTTTTTGCTCATCTGTGCTATAATATAGGCATATCTTAACAAGAGTGTGGATATGTTGGGAGTCAAGAAACTTTTTTGTAACCAAAAAAGGCAGCGTTTTGCTACTATTTTTGCAGTTTTTAGCATATTCCTCGCTCTCTTCGCCGCCGCTATTATTCATTCGCTCGACTGGCAATATCTTGCTGACGAGCGCAGAGCTTCCGATTTCAAGCCAAGCGCGCAGGTTGCCGCTATTGCTGACGATTTGCAATTAACGCGCCGTGGTCGCGCCGCTTTTTATGCGACCCAGCCGGCGGTTCTCGATGCCGATGCTTTCAACGCCAACTGTGGCC
>JAFYZJ010000075.1 GCA_017548735.1 Candidatus Saccharimonadota bacterium
AACCGTTGCGCGATTCTTCGCCATTAACCTTAATCGTCGCAGTCGAAGGAGCAACACTTAGATCGAGCAGGGTTTCGCGCGGACTAGTATTCGCAATAATAAACAGAACAGCAGAGGTGATCAGACAAGCCGCAACCAAGCCCCAAACGGTAATCATAACGGGCTTAAAATGACCAACTGCCCACTCAATTAGACCTCTCACTCTCATTACAATAATGATAACATAACCGCAATGAAAAGCGGGCAAAAATGCAAAAAATCTCGGCCTATGATATAATTATTCGAGTTGGGGCACTAGCTCATTTGGTAGAGCGCTTCCATGGCATGGAAGAGGTGAGGAGTTCGAATCTCCTGTGCTCCACCATTTTTGTGCTAAAATTTTCTTAAATAATTAAATAGGGCATTAAACATGACTACGAAAAAGAAACAGAAGATGACCGGATATATGATTTTCTGGTACATCATCGCATCTTTATCAGTAATAACAAATATTGGCGCAATCATTTCGTCGCTTACGGCTGGCGATACAAGCGAGGATACCACTACGACCGTCTTCACCATCGCTCTCCTCTGCGTTTACTACATCGTCTGCGGCACACTTATCGCTTTCCGCAAAGGACGCCTATTCATCGCCGTTAGCCACTTCGTTTTGGGCGGCTTTGTTCTCTTCGCATCACTCATGATGTTCGCGTTCTTGGGCGACCTCGATCGCGCAACCCAGGGTATTTTCAGCTTCATGGCCGGCTCAGTGTTCGCCTTGATGATGCTCTTGATGATCGCGATTGCCGCTTTCTACATCGGCACTGGCTTCTACTTCGCGCTCTCAAAGAGAGCTAAAGCCTACTTTGGCGACGAAGAGACGGAAGAAATCGCCGCTCCAGCCGCAGCACCAAAGCCAGTGGTTATGGACGAAACTTCGAAAGTTACCATCACCTGCAACAAGTGCAAATCGCAAGTTAAATACGGCATGAAATTCTGCCCAGAATGTGGCACTGAATTGCAGTAATATCATTCTCAAAGGCGTACGCGAGTGCGCCTTTTTGATGCCTATGCTATAATATTCTTATGACAATCTATTCCGCATTTATACCGCATTGGCCTCGCGCCTAACAGATACGTCAGCGACGCAGTTGTCGCTTATGCTTGAAAATTATTACAAAATGTGATATAATATAAGGATATATAACATGCAAACAATTCTTACCGGTATTCGCGCGAATGAAGAGCCAACGCTCGGAAACTTCATCGGCGCATACAAAACCATGATTAATCTCGCCAACGAACACGCCGCTGATAGCCGCGTGAATATGTTCGTGCCCGACCTTCATAGCTTCACGACTCCAATCGACCACAGTAAGCTTTACGCCCAGGTAATTAAAGGCGTTAAATACTATATTGCTGCTGGTCTCGATATCAACAATCCAAACATCCACATCTACCGCCAGAGCCACGTGCCAGCCCACAGCGAGCTTGCTTGGATTCTTGACTGCTTTACTTATTTTGGCGAAGCAAGCCGCATGACTCAGTTCAAGGAAAAGTCCGAAGAACACGCCGATGCTATTACGGTTGGCCTCTTCAATTATCCAATCCTCATGGCTGCCGACATTCTTCTATACGACGCAAAATACATTCCGCTTGGCGAGGATCAGTTCCAGCACCTCGAGCTCGCACGCGATATCGCGACCCGTATGAACAACAAATTCGACCGCGAACTCTTCACAGTTCCGGCCTCAGAAGCAGAGCAGGTCAAATTCATGCATCTCGAAAAGGGGCTCCGCATTCGTAGCCTCACCGAACCAACCAAGAAGATGAGCAAATCCAGCACAAACGAAAAGTCCAAGATTAGCCTCAGCGACGACCCAGAAGTTGCCGCCAAGAAGATAATGTCAGCTACGACCGATAACGAAGGCGTCATCCGCTTTGATATGGTTAATCAGCCGGGCGTAAGCAACCTCCTCACCATTGAGGCTATGATGACCGACCGCGATATCCAGGACGTCATTGCCGACTGGGCTGGTCAGACCAGCTATGGCGACCTCAAACGCAAGGTTGCCGAAACGGTCAAAAATTTCCTTTCCGATTTCCAGGCCAAAGTTGCCGCAATCAGCGACGAAGAGGCCGAGGCGGTACTAGCCAAGGGCGAAACATACGCCAATGAAGTATCTAAACAAAAACTCGCTGAGGTTCAGCGCGCAGTAGGTCTCATCCGCTAACGCCATGCGTAAACGGATAGAACGAAAGACAAAAGTTGCCGACGCCGTAAAATACTACGGCGCCGACATCATTTATTCCGATAAATTTAAGCGCAGCCACAAAAACATGCAGCACGGCAATGTAAGTGTCATGGAACACTCAATCAGCGTTTCCATGATGAGCGTTAGACTTGCAAAACTCACCCATCTCAAATACGACTACTATTCGCTCGTGCGCGGCTCATTGCTGCACGATTATTTCCTTTACGACTGGCATGATAAAGACAAAAGTCATCGCCTACATGGTTTTCGCCATGCCGATACAGCTCTCACGAACGCTGCTGACGATTTTTCAATTAATCCAATTGAGGCAAATATGATCGCGCGCCATATGTTCCCGTTAAATATTCGTCCACCCCGCACGCGTGAAGCAGTCATTCTTTGTATTGCCGATAAAATCTGTGCCGCCAAAGAAACCGTATCAAAACCGTTTTATAATAAGTCTATAAAGAAAATTCACGACAAATGATTATCGATCTATTTTTATGCTTTGTCTTTTATAGTTTTGCCGGGTGGTTCTGGGAAAGCTTCATTTTGAGCCTGGGACAAGAGCATAGAATCATTAATCGCGGCTTTTTGAACGGCCCGTATTGCCCAATCTACGGCGTCGGCGCACTTGCGGCCGCCTATATTTCGAGCATCATCGGGAATAATTACGTTTTACTCTTTATTTTGAGCGGCATCATCGCCTGCATTATCGAATACATCACGTCTTTTGCTCTAGAAAAGCTCTTCCATGCGCGCTGGTGGGATTACAGCAACCGCTTTATGCATCTCAATGGACGAATCTGCCTTGCCGGCTTCATTCTTTTTGGCCTCGCGTCAGTCGGCGTCAGTCTCGTTCAGCCATATGTTTACGGTTTCATCACCAGCATATCCTGGCGCAACACGCTCGCTATTGTCATTGCTATCATTATCGCGCTCGACATTTTCTCGACCGCAAAAAGCGTCAAGAGCTTCAATAAGACCCTCCGCGAATTCCAGAATTTCCTCAACCGCGGCCGCATTATCCAGTTCATTTCGCGCGGCAAAAAAGTCTTCGTCGGCCAGATCGAAAAAGGCTCGCGCAAGATTCTCACCTATCCGCAGCGCCGTCTCATCCGCGCCTTCCCAAGTTATAGATCCTACTACGATAAGGCCTATAACGAAGTGAAGAAGTTTTACGATAGTACTAAGTATAAGCCAAAGAAAACCGCTCATGCTCGCAAAAAGTCCCAAAAAATTGTAAAATAACAGGGATATGGGCAAGAAGTTCAGCAAACCAGAAATGTCGCGACGCATCAACGGCGATTTGCCGTCCGCATCGCAAGAAATTGTCGAAACGCCAAAGCGCCGCTTCGATATGATTTTGCTGGAACGCTATCCAGAATATAGCCGCGCCACGATTCAGAAATTCATCAAAAAAGGCCTCGCTACGATTAACGACGAAGTCATTAATAAGGCCAACTACCTAGTCGATTTTGAGCAGGAGGAATTCTGCAAAATCACTCCACCAGAAGGCGAGAAAGAACGCCCACCGGTCATCTACGAAGACGAAAATATCATCGTCTTCAATAAGCCAATCGGCATGCTATCAATCAAAAAAGGCGCCTATCTAGCCGAAACCGCCATTGATGATTTTGGCGAAATTGTTCATCGACTTGACCGCGACACGTCCGGCGTAGTAATAGTCGCAAAGAACGAAAAAGTCAAATCTTACCTCCAAAAACAGTTTGCTGAACGTAAAACTCACAAAACATATTATGCTGTCGTCGTCGGTCACCCAGCTACTCCACATGCCGTCATTAATGTTCCACTAACACGCAATCTCAAACGCCCAACGACGTTCATTCCGGATCCGAACGGCCGCGAAGCCATCACGGAATATAATGTCATCGCCAAGAACGATCGCTTCAGCCTTGTTGAGCTCAAGCCTCGCACTGGCCGCACGCACCAACTACGTATCCATATGGCCCACATCGGCACACCAATTCTCGGCGACCCAGTCTATAATCCAAAATCGCCAAAAGCCGACCGCATGTATCTCCACGCCGCCTCACTCGAAATTACCATCCCAGAAGGAAAACGCGTAACTTTTACGGCTCCATTGCCAGAGAACTTCCGCGATGCAGTTAAATAATTCCGAGCAAATCGAAACTATCGCCAGTCGCACGAACTTCACGATTTTTGAGCTCCCAAAGAACACCGACTTTGCCACTTTTTTCACGAATTCATTTCACCTCAAAGTCCCAGAAGACAAAACCGTAATCTCAATTGAAAACATCCACGAAATAACCAATATCGCTGCGAATAAACAATCGGAACAACTATTCATTATCGTCGAAGAGGCCGAGAAGATGAGTCCGGGCGCAGCAAATGCATTCCTTAAATCGCTCGAGGAACCGGGCGAAAATGTTCACTATGTATTTCTCACACACGACAGTCGCGCTATCCTGCCGACCATTCACTCCCGCGCACAATGTTTTTATCTTATAGACGACGAAAAGATTGTTGATCCACCAAAAATCGACGAAGACATCAAGACTCTCGCTAAATCATATATTTCAGCTAGTGGAGCAAAGCTCCCAGAAATCGTCGATAAAATCCTCAAATACGACAAAAAGTCGCCACGCGACGGCGCAATTAAGGTCCTCGACGCAGCAATTCGCCTCAGCTATAAAAGCTACCTAATCACCGGCAATACTAGCTTCTTACAAAAAATTGAGCAGCTACTCGCCACTCAAGACGCAATCAGCCAAAACGGTCACGTCAAACTTCAGTTGATTGCGAATATGCTATAATAATCACATGCTAGCAGCATTGTTAATTCTGTTTTTTGCCGTATTCACGATATTTTTTATTCCGAACTATCAAAGCGAGCCGGACGACGAACCGGAAGACGTAAGCAAAACACCACAAATCCGCAAACTCTGGGGTCTTGCTCAGGGTGCTATGCGCGAGCATAAGCCAATGAAGGCCGAGAAGGCTCTTCTTACGATTTTGCGCTTTGATGAAAAGAATGCTGCCGCATACAACCGTCTCGGTATTCTATACGCGAAAGAGAAGCAATACAAAGAAGCAATTGAATGTTTCGAGATTGCACAAAGTCTCGACAATAACGCCTCGAGCCTCCACAACGTTGGCTTAATATACTTTGAAACCGGCAAATATGAAAAAGCCGCAATGGCATTCGCGCAAGCAATCGAGCTCGAAGGTGATCAGCCGGGCCGCTATATCGCCTACGCAAAAGCGCTTGAACAGCTCGGTGAACGCAACAAGGCTGTCGAAGCACTCGAAACCGCCTACAGCCTCAGCCCGAGCGCCGTCGTTTTACGCCACTTACTCGAGATTTACGAAAACTCCGGTGACGAAGAAAATGCCGAGAATACCCGCAAGCGTATCGAGGAGCTCCAGGCTGCTCGTGAAGCCGCCAAGAATAAACCACGCGTCCGCCGCAGCATTATTCGCCGCAGCGCCCATGCAAC
>JAFYZJ010000002.1 GCA_017548735.1 Candidatus Saccharimonadota bacterium
AAGGGTACAATGCTGGTTCGATTCCAGCCGGACCTACCATAAGGCTGACGCCCTCAAACTTTCTTTGAAAAGAAAGTTTGGAAAAGAAACTAAGTTCGGAATAAAAAACAGGCGCATGTCCTGATTTTTTATTCTGATTATGAAAAAGAATCCACGCACATGTCGCGGATTCTTTTTGATTATTCGTATTTGTTTTTAATATCGGGTTTGCGCTCGTCGGCAATGTTGTGGCCAATTTCGATAGTGGCGACGTAAGTAGGGTAGAGCCCGTTGGCCCAGCCGAATGGCTTGGCGCCCGCCTGGACGGTCGTGACGGCGCCGAGGCCGATAATGTGATTGTAGTAGAGCCCGAGGCGAGTGTTGTCGTCGCGGAAGAATTTTTTGCTTGGCGTGACGATGCCGCTGTGACCGCGCCAGACTTCTTGGAGCAGCGGCGGCACGATACCGTTGTGCATGTGGCCGGCGAAAACAAAGTCGAAGCCATCAAATAGTTTACGGATAGCTTTGTATTTGAGAAATACTGGTGAATGAACGAGTAAAATTTTTGTTTTGCGCTTTGGGAGCTTGGCAAATTTTTTGGCGACGCGGTTGATTTCGGCGACGAAGGACGCCTGGTTTTCCTTACTATCCGGATTACCTTCGCGGTCATAAAGATGCGGCGGAAGCGTGAGGCCAAAGACGTAGTTTTGGCCGTTTTCGTAGGCTTCATTGTCGAGAAGATAGATGTTTTTGAGAGTAGCTAATTCGGCAATTAGCGGGGCCGGAGAAGCGTAGACGTAGCCTTTGCCGTTGTGGTTGATAGCAGAGCGAAAATTTGGTGTCTTGCGGTAGAAATCATGGTTGCCGAGACAGATGCAAACTGTCGCAACTTCGCCTAATTGTTCGAGCCAGGTTTTGAGGTTTTCGCGTTCAGTATGACTGCTGATGGCGTCGAGATTATCGACGAGATCGCCGGAAATCGTGATAAGGGCAGGGGACTGTTTGCGGGCAAAAACGAGGGCGCGATGCATGTCGGCAGAAGAGCGACCGCCAAAATGAATATCGCTCAAGGCAAGGATAGTTTCTGGTTTTTGCTCTGGCTTGAAAAAGCGATAGGAGCTGCGGTAGAGAGATTTCATTACCTAATTATATATGGATTACTGGAGGTACCATTGCCGCCACGAATAATGCGAGTGCCTGGTTTGAGGGAAACGACTGGACGGATTGCGTATCCTTGAGATGCGCGAATGCTTGCTTCTAGAATTTGGTAACCACCGTTACCAGCTATGAAGAGTGTTGCGTTGTCGTTGCCATCAATATAATATGGCGTCATTGTGTGCGAAGTGCCGCCGTAGGACAACCAGGAATCATAATTCACAATTCCCCAGACCGATCCAGCCATGAACGCTTCGTCGGCAGTTAGCATGCCAACTGGGTAGGTAAGGGCACCGTTGCCGATGGATGAGCTGACGGTAAACGAGTCGTTGATTCTTGGGCAGGTGACGCTTGGGCTGTCAGTGTTGGCTGTTGCGCCGTATACAGTGTAATGTCTACCAGTAGTATTTACGTATACAGAATCTCTGAGGAAGCCGCTATAGCGACGGTCGGCGCAGAACACGGTGTCTTCGAGTTGGTTGGTGTAGCCGGTAAGGTTTGCGGCATACCAGCTGTCGATTGTTTTCTTGGCTCTCGAATCGTTGACATTCTGCTGCATGCGGTTGAAGGCGTCCTCGATGGTCAATTCACCATCATAGAGAGTAAAGGCCCAGCTCGGGTACAAGTGGACGGCGCCGCGCGAGCACCAGTCGTCGTATGTTCCCCACAGATGTCCCCATTGCGCTTCGTCGCAGGAATAGATGTGCGTTTGTCGGATGTCTTCTGGGATAGTGTTGTAGCTATACTCTTGCGACAGGAGCGGGACAGGATCGCCTACGGCCACGCTTCCGGCTGGCATATATTTGCCGTCTTTGTAGATGAGGGCAGTGCCAATATGTGCTAGGTAATCGTAGTGTCCACCATATTCTTCGTCCCAGCCATATGCAGTGCCCTTGAAGGTGCTGTTGCGATCTTCTCCGTTGTCGCCATACATATAGTAGGCTTCATCTGGTGTTATCGTATTGTCAGCTAAGTGGCCGTTGCTGAATCTAGCATAGGCGACGCCTTGCTTGCTCGGGTTGGTTTCGCAGTATAGGGCACCGCTGTAGCTATTAGTCATGATTGGACCGCTATAAATGAGCTTTACGCCGCCCGTGCTGGTGGTGCGAACAATGCGCCAACAATAGTCTGCCCAAATTACAAGGTTATTATTTACGGTTCCGCGATAGTAATACACTGGATGCGCGTCGTTGGCAGTAGTTTTGCGCGTATTGACGCCGGCGCCATTAGAACTAGACGCTTGCGCCGTAAAGTTGATGTTATTATCTGGACCGTTCGTGCGGCAGGCGATTTCGTAATAGAGAAGACTTGAATGGCATGGGTCGCCTCCGGAGATAACTTGGTCTGGTGGCCAATCGGCACCTTCTCGAGTAGTTTGAACGGTGACCTCTACGTGATATTTGGCATTTGCGTATGGATTAATCGGTGTCGTACAGTTGCCTTGGCTGTCGCAGGCGTTGAGAGTATTACTGCCGAGATTATAAGAGCAGTTGAAGGTAACTGATGCCATGAAAGAGCTAGTAGATTGACCTGGCTGGAGCGGTTCTTTGTAGTAATACCAACCATCGTCTTCGTTGAGAGTCCAGTCATTTTCGTTGGCGAAATTAATCACCGCAACATCAATGCCGCCTTGTTTGAGCGGGAGGTAGCCAGAGTCTTGGCGGCTCTTCCAGTAGTCATAGTAGGAAACGCGAACAATAGTTGGTTCGTCGCTGCTGTTTGTGGCGGTGACGGTTTTTGGCGTCGTAGTGCATGGTGCCCAGTTGTCAGGAGAGACGAAATTTTCGGTGAAGGTTGATTTTAGGCCTGCTTCGCCGACAACGAAGCCGTTAATAAAGCGAGTAATGTCACCGCGGAAGGCAATCACGGATCCGACAGCCGCCGTAACGATAATGCCGATAACGATTGCGACGATTGGTTTTTTATTGAGTGATTGTTTTTTCGTTTTTGTCATGATTGCTCCTAAAACCACGATGGTTTGTTAGTGCCGGTAAAGGCATAGCTCGTGTCTGCACCGCTTGGAACGACCCAGCCATTGAGCGCAGAGCCGTTGACGTTTGCATCGCCGGAGAACATGCGGCTGATAGTCGTAATATGAGAGAGATTCCAACCGGCGATTTGAGAGATATCGGTAAGCCTACCGCCATTGTTTGCAAACATCCAGCTGGCGTCTTCGAGAGAATCGGTCTGCCAGTTTTGGAAACCGTCGAGACTGGTGAAGTGACCGCCCATCGCGTAGAAGGCGCAGGCCGCGTAGGTGACTTTTCGGACATCCCACCTTGCGAGTGGGGCAAGGGTGGTGATTTGCGATTGGCTGTTGCCGAACATCCATCCAATATCCGTGACGTTCCCGGTATTCCAGTCTGCTAAGCCAGAAATGTCGGCGAGGCTAGGATCTTCGGTGAAGATGGAATTGAGGGTAGTAACAGAATGTGTATCCCATTTCTTTAGACCGTTGACATTTTTTAGGTTTGGCATTTGCTTGAAGGCGTTATCGAGATACTGAACGTTGCCGGTTTGCCAATTCGTAAGAGCATCAAGGTTGGTGGTTGCGACGAGGCGCATGAGATAACCCATAGTTGTGACGCTGTGAGTATCCCAGTTCGTTAGACCAGATATATCGGTTAGGCTAGATAGACCATTGAAAGCAGAGTTTAGCGCGGTAACCTTTCCAGTATTCCAATATCGGAGGCCGTTTAGGTTCGGAATGTTTGGGTCGCCCCAGAATAGCCAGCCCATGTTCGTAACGTTTGAGACGTCCCAGTTCGAAAGACCATCGATATTATTAAGGTCGGTATTTTCATAGAAAATACTTTCCATTTCGGTGACTTTCCCTGTGTGCCAGTTTGAAAGACCATTAAGGTTAGCGATTTTGTAGTCGCTAGAAAAGGCGTAATTAAGCGTTGTGACGTTGTGGGTTTCCCAATTTAGAACAGGATCGAGGTTAACGAGGTTGTGGCAGTTGTTGAAAATGGAATTCATTCTCGTAGTATTGTGAGTCCGCCAGTCGGCTACGCCGGAAATGTCGGTGAGGGCATCGAAGTACTGGAAGGCCCAGCCCATATCGGATGGAGTTTCGATATAGTCGGCTTCGGTGTAGAAATAGAATGTCCCGGTTGCGCTATCAAACCAGCCGCGGATGTCTGGTTCGTTGCTGTTATAGTTGAAACTATTCGTATAGCTTGGCTCAAAGTCGGCCGGCAGTGCGCTAGCCATTTTGATGGCCCTAACTTCGGAATCGACGTAGCCTGTATTATTGATTGAAGAATCGTTGTGAACGATGCGCTTGATTTTGGTATTCAAATTCGTGCCGCTTGTGATGACGGCGCCTCTCTGGGTGATGCCAAAGCTTTCGGGTTCGTCGGTCACTTCGACGGTGGCGTAGAGGTGGTATTTGGCGTTATCGTAATCGTATTGATCGCGCGTACAGGTGGTGGCTCCGTTGATGGTTTCGCAACGATTGTTTTCTTCGATAATATTTATATTGCAGTTGTATTCTACGTAGTCGAGGACGTTCGAAGTTGTTTGGCCTGGCTTGAGCGGGTGAGTGTAATAATAATACCCGTCATCGCGATATTCCCAGTCGGTCGATGAATTGATGTTCGCGCGGGCGACGTCTTGGCCGTTGATTTGGAGTGGAAGGTCGCTTTCGTGCGTGTCGCTATTGTTGCCGCTGAGTTTCCAGTACGATTCAAACTTTACGCGGACGCCTATGTTGCCTCTGCCTGAGTTGTCGGCGAAGATTTTCTTTGGGACTCTTTGGCATTGTTGCCAATTATCTGGGCTAACGAATTCTTCGGTTACGGTCCATTGATCGAAGATAGGCTGGAAGATGTTAGAGAAGACGCCGTATGAAGTATGATATGCGATTGTTGCGCCGATGCAAGACAGCGCAAGCAAGATTGCAACAGCAATAAGAGGGCGTTTGATGTTGACTTTGACCTTCATGGTTATGCTTTTATTTAATCACGAAAAAAAGGGGATTTCAAGACTTGTCGGGCTGTGGAAAATAGCTTATGCTAAAGGTGTGTATTAAAGGGTAGGGCAGATAAGGAGGTGTGCCCAATATGAAAACAAACACTAAATATATTTTCGTGACCGGCGGCGTTATCTCTGGCGTCGGCAAAGGTATTATGGCGGCGAGTATCGGCGCTATTTTAAAGGCTAAGGGGCTAAAAGTCTCGATGCAAAAATGCGACCCATATTTAAATGTGGATGCAGGTTTGCTTAATCCGCGCGAACATGGCGAATGTTTTGTGACGCAGGATGGGGCGGAGACGGATTTGGATCTCGGTCATTATGAGCGTTTCTTGGACGAGGAAATGACGGGGAACTCAATCTGGACTTCAGGCAAACTATATAAACGTTTGATTGATGCTGAACGCGCAGGCGAATTTGGCGGCCACACCGTGCAGTTGATCCCGCACGTGACTGGCATGATTCAGCAAACGTTTATTGAAAATACGAAGCATTTCAAGTCGGACGTTCATATTGTTGAGATTGGTGGTACGGTCGGCGATATGGAAGGTCAGCATTTCATTGAGGCGATTCGCGAGTTTGGCAGCAAAGTTGGCCGCGAGAATTGTCTATATGTCCACGTTTGCTACGTGCCTTGGCTCTCGACCTCCGAGGAATTCAAGACTAAGCCAGCACAGAACTCTTTACGCGATTTGCGTGAATTCGGCATCATTCCGGACATGGTGGTCGCTCGTATGGATGTCGACCGCATCGTGAAGGCACCACAGGTTGCGAGAAAACTTGCGACTTTCTGCGGTGTTTCTGAAGATTCCGTCGTGTTGATGCCGGATGCAAAGTCGGTCTACGAAGTGCCGCTCAATGCAGTGAAGGGCGGTGTGTTGGCGCCACTTGAGCGCTTCATTGATCACGGCGATCCTGATATGGATAAGTGGGAAAAGCTCGTCAAGTCGATTGAATCGAATCCGAAGAAGGCTGTAAAGATTGGTCTCGTTGCAAAGTATATTGATAACACTGATACTTATTTGTCGGTGACGGAAGTTTTGAAGGCGGCGGCTTGGAAGAATAACGTGAAGCTCGAGACGGTTTGGATTAACGCTGAAGAAGCGACTACGCGTGACTTCGAACAAGTTGACGGTATCTTGGTGCCAGGCGGCTTTGGCTCGCGTGGCGTCGAGGGCAAGATTTCCGCAGCCGAATATTGTTTGAAGAATAACAAACCATATCTTGGCATTTGTCTCGGTCTCCAGACGGCCGTGATTGCAGCGGCGCGCATTGGCGGTCTTGACGGCGCGAACTCTGAAGAGCTCGATGCGCCAGAAGGCAAGAATGTTGTCTATATTATGGAAGGCCAGAAGGGCAAGGAAAGTACCGGTGGCACGATGCGCCTCGGTAACTATCCAGCGAAGCTCGTGAAGGGCACGAAGATTGCTGAGCTTTATGGTGATTTGAAAGTCGTTGAGCGCCATCGTCATCGCTATGAGGTGAACCAGAAATACATGAAACAAATTAATGCCGGCGGCTTGATTATTGCTGGCACTTCGCCAGACGGAAAGCTTGTTGAGTTCGTCGAAGCACCAGAATGTGATTACTTTGTTGCGACGCAGGCTCACCCAGAATTCCGTTCGCGCCCATATCGTGCGCATCCGTTATTCGACGGTTTAATCAAAGCAGCAAGCAAATAAAACGAAGAACCCCTCGCTAGACGAGGGGTCTTTAATTTGCGAAACTAGGTGCTTATGTTTATAATGAGATTTAAGTATGGTCAAGTCTAAAAAGAGTAAAAAACCATTAGTCGCAATCGGGGCATTGTTGGTGCTCGGTGCGGTCGGTTTTACGGTCGCAATGAATGCGACGCAGCATCAGTTTAACAATGATTTTCCGCTCGGGTATTTCAAGACTGAAGTAACAGAAACTTTCACTAGCCCATCGGACTGGAAGCCGTGCGACACGACGCCAAAGGTTTTTACTGTAAAGAATAAAGGTAATATTCCGACCTATGTGCGTGTGAAGTTAAATGAAAAATGGCTAAATAAAGCCGGCTATGCAGCGAGTTCGGTCGTGAACGGCATTTCGCTTGCGGAAATACAATTCTCGAACGAGGACAAATGGGAATTGCGCGATGGCTATTATTATTCGAAGGACGCATTGGGCGCGGGTGAAGAACTTGAATTCATGAGCGCCGTGAAGTTTAGTTGCCAGGCCGATTTTGGCGAAAATGAACTATGTACGACTACGAGTACTGGGACCACTTGTTCGAAATATAACGGCGGGATTGATCCGTACAATGGCGGCACTTACCATTTGACGGCGACAGCGCAGTTTATTCAAGCTGATGGTACGGTGTCGTGGGATGATGTTTATGAGAGTGATGATAATTATGTCGAGCCGCAAACTTTTGCGAAGGCAAATAATATTATTTATTCGGCAATTATGAGTGCGACACGAGGTGGTGGTAAAACGACGAAGCGTTTTATGCGCAGTTTTGTTGCGCCTGCGGCCGACCAGGAATATTTGTATGACTGGGCGGCGAGCGACTCTGCCTATGAGCTAAAACTATGGTATAGCAGTAGTGACGAAACAATTTATTTCTACACTCCAGCAGATGCGGTGACGGCGGTGAATGGCGATAACTGGTTCGGCTTGTTTGGTGGCATGGGCTTCACGAACATTTCTGGCTTCCGTTATATCGATATGTCGTTAATTACGAGCCTTGGTGGTATGGGTTGCGGTTCTGACTCTAGATTTATTGAAGACTGGTCGCCAATTTCGCACTGGGATTTATCTTCGATCACAAGTCTTGGCTCAATTTTCAACTGTAGTAATTACAATGGCGAAACGATTGATGGCGTTTACTTTGGCAGCTATGCAATTAAAGATTTGAAAGCGGTAGCGCACTGGAAATTCCGTGATTTGAGGAGCTTGGATGGCGCATTTTCTGGTGCTTCCGGGATTAGCGATTTGTCTCCGCTTGCCGGCTGGGATGTTAGTGGCATTACTAGCATGCAGAACATGTTTGGCGGTTCGTCGAGCATTAAGTCGCTGCATGGTCTTGAAGATTGGGACGTGAGCCACGTTACTAACATGAATAGTGCGTTTGGTGGTATGTCGGCGCTCGAAGATATTAGCGCCTTGAAGAAATGGGACGTGAGCAACGTGACGACCATGGGCGGACTTTTTAACGGCGTATACAAGATTAAGGATCTTAGTCCTTTGAGAAATTGGAATGTTGGTAAGAATACGTCCTTTACTGGCATGTTTAGTCCATCCTTTGCGCTAAAAGACGTCAGTCCGATCGCGGGCTGGGACGTGTCGAAGGGTGAAGATTTCTCGGGGATGTTCTCTGGTACGGCCGTAACAGACTTTACGCCATTGAATGGATGGGTTGTTCAGCCAACTGCTAATAAGACGAATATGTTCTATACGACTGGTCCTTCCACGAAGCCGACCTGGTATTAAAAGAGCAGGGCAAGGAAAAAGGCGGTCCCGAATGGGGGGCCGCCATTTTTTGTGCCGAATGAGGCACGATGGGTTTTTAAGAGATTGTTTTGGTTGATTGTTTTATGATGCGGGGCACTGTTTGAGTGCGACATTTACTAAACAATCAACGTAAGAGTCGAGAACATTGTAATCAGGTATGCCGTCTTCGTCGACTTTTATCAAGTGTTCGTTGACTCCGCGTAATGTTGCGGTTTCAACGGCATCAAGATAACGTTCTCTGTCCGTCCTTGCATCTTCTACGACACCCTCCCTCCGAGCAATGCGGGGATGAGCGCGGCGCTTACTAGTCTGTTTTTTGAAGACATCCTTAGACTGCTGTCCGCAAATAGCGAGAAGTCTCTGAAGCTCCTTGGTGCTAGTGGGCATATTGTTGTCGATCAGCCACCAATGTAATTCCGAGCGTCTAGCTGAATCAGTGTTTTTATGAACCTTCTGTTTGCGACCGGGTTCACAAAGTCTGATATATTCCCGTATCTTTGACTTGTTGCCACTGACGAGGGCGAGTTGACTACGCGTAGTCGGATCGCTGTCGTAGCAGCCAAACTTCTTCAGCGCGCGCTGGCGCTTCTGCAACATGCGCTTCTCGCTGTCGCTCTTGTTCTGCTTGCTCTCAATTGCCGTTACGTCTGATGCAAATATTGTGGTATTTCTCATAAGAAATACCTCCTCTCTTAAAAATTCCTGAAGCGGGCGTACGTCCCGCGTCAATCGTTCAATTATAGCATAAGAGGGCTAAAATTGCAAGAGGTGGGGAAGAGTGGTAGAATAAATCTATGGACGCGTTAAAAAACAAAATTGCAGAAATTATTAAGAATTTATACGGCGTAGAAGTGCCGGTGGAATTTGCTGCCGTGCCGGCCGAAATTGAGGGCGATTATTCTTGCAACGTCGCGATGCGTCTCGCGAAGGCGGCAGGGAAAGCGCCGCGCGAAATTGCCGCAGAAATTATTGCTGAATTGCCGGCGGAATACGAATATACGATTGCGGGTCCTGGCTTTATTAATATTGGCGTTTCTGGCCGCGCGCTATTTGCGCAGCTTGATGGTGCTTGGAATGAAAATTATGGCTATAACCAATCTGGTGCTGGCAAGGTGGCAGTTTCGGAATTTCCGAGCACGAATATGGCAAAGCCTTACTCAGTGGGACACTTGCGTCCGGGGACGCAGGGATGGGCGGCGAAGCGCATTCTCGAAGCAAATGGCTGGAAGGTGATTACCGACAATCATCTTGGTGATGCTGGCACGCCATTTGGCATTTGGGCGACGGGTTTCAAGCGCTCTGGTAAATCGATCGACGAGGTGACGATTTATGATCTCGGCGAGATTTATATTCAGATGAAGGCCGACATGAAGGCGGAAGCGGCGGCGGGTGAGCATGCGCTTGCAGATGCGGCGCAGGATTGGCTGCTCAAACTCGAAGCCGGCGATGCAGAAGCAAAGGAATTGTCCGAGCGTTTTAATAAGATTTCGCTTGACCATATTCATGGCGTGATGAAGCGCATGGATCTCGTGACCGATTATGAGCTTGGCGAGAGCTTCTTCGTGGAGCGCGGTAAGGAGCTCGTAAAGAAGTTTTTGGCCGAGGGCAAGTTTGTCCAGAACGAAGACGGCTCGGTGATTTGTCCACTCGACGAGTTTGGTATTGAAGTGCCGATGTTGATGTTGAAGAGTAATGGTGCGGCGCTATATGCGACGACAGATCTCGCATGTTTGGACTATCGTTTGCACGAATGGAAGGCGGACCGCTTGATTTATGCGGTTGGTGCAGAGCAGAAATTCTACTTTGAGCAACTCTTTGCAGTGGCGAAGAAACTTGGTTGGAATGCCGAGATGCAGCACGTCTGGTTTGGTACGATTGACCAGGTCGGCGAGGATGGTAAACGCGAAAAGATGTCTTCTAGGAAGGGTGTAGTGCTTCTCGAAGCAATGCTCGACGATGCAGAGAAGCGCGTGCGTGAGAATTTTGCCGGTACGGAGCTTTCCGATGAGGACGTACGTCGTGTGGCGGTCGGTGCGATTAAATATTCTGACTTTATCGCTGATCGCAAAACTGGTATTTTGTATGATCCAAACAAGATTTTTGCGCTCACTGGCCAGTCTGGTCCGTTCTGCCAGTATGCCTGCGTGCGTATGCGCAGAATCCTGGAAAAGAATGCAGATTTTGCGGGCGCAGATTTTGGCGATTACGACTTTGCGGCCGAAAAGACGATTTTGCGGAAATTGCTAGAATTTCCAGGCTTGGTCGCGGCGATTGCTGATAATTTAGAAGCGCACCGCGTGGCAGGGTATTGTTTTGAGCTCGCGCAGGAGCTGAACCGCTACTATGAAAATGCGCCGATTACTTCGGCGGAGCCGGCAGTGAAAGCGGCGCGTTTGTGGACGATTGAGCGCGCAGCAACAGTGCTTGAGCGCGGTCTTGATTTGCTCGGTATTCAGATACCGGACAAGATGTAACTATTGACTTTTTGGGCAATTTGTGCTATAATGGACTTGTGGTTTTAATTTTTGAAACCGCAGTTCTTTTTTAGTTTGTCATTATTCTAGCTTTGGGTTAGATTCGGCAGCGGGGAGCGGAATCTAACCCAAAGATCGTCATGCTTTGAGTTAAGACTTATACACCACAGGAGGATTTCGTATGAAATTTTTCAGAACCATGACCAAGAAGACCAAGGAAAAGATTATGGGTTTCTTTGAGGTATTCAGCGACCGGCTTGCAGCCGAGATTGATGATTACCAGAATGACCTCACAGAGAAAGCAGGGAAGATTCATAAAAAATCTCCTTACTATCAGTCAAAAGCGCAGCTTTTGGATGACGGCAGTGTTGCTGAGACCGAGATTTCCGATAAGGAAATCGATCTTGGCGAGAAGTTTGCTTCCGCTCCGATGGAAGGCGTCGAGGTAATCGACGAGCGTAAAGACAGGTCCTATAAGAGGACGATGATTTTCCTTCATTATCTGATGAAAGCGAGTACAACTAAAGAGTTCGATGCTATCGCAGAATGCTTCCCGGATATGGTTGGTGATAAGGAATTCGGTTCCTATATCGGCCTCTGCAGAAGCGAGATTGATTTCTACGATAAGGTACAGAACGCATCTTCGGTTGAGGAGCTTAGGGCTCTCGAGCTTAAACGCCGCGAGGGCGATGACCTCGATATAATCGATAAGGATGTCGCAGCTTATTTCCGACTTCGTGAATACGAGATTAAGGGAGTTAGGCCTCATCAGCCCGCTTAAAGCAAGGAATAATCGACAAACGAGAAGCCTCGGGTAAAACCGAGGCTTTTCACTGGCATAAAAAACTCCCGGACTGATGTCCAGGAGTTAGTGATACTTAATCTTCTTCGTCTTCTACGATCTTAAATTCACCGGTTATTTCGGTGGTGGAACGAATACCTTCGAAGATGACTCCTTTTATGAATTCGACGTCGGCAATCAGGCTGGCGTCTTTTTCTAGCCAATTATTGGCGATATCCCAGAGCGTGCGATCGCGCTTTGCGTTGATGAAGCCGAGGTAGTATGCGATGAATGCACACATGCGTAGGCCAACGTCGGTGTTGTAATTGGTGTCGCGCCAAGCGATACCAATGACACCTCTGTCCCTGCACTGAATAAAGAGTGCAGCGTCATCGTTGTGGACGAGCTTGCAATAACCATTGTGCTGACAGCAGCCTTCCCAGCTCGCATAGCCTTGATTTTTGTCAAGGAACTGCTGGAGTGCGACGTAGTTCTGACGCGCGTTTTGAGCGGCGCCAATCTGAGAATCGTCGTCTTCGCCGAGATATTGCGGGCGAATGAAGTTGCAATCGAGCTCAGTTTTACTGCCGGTAGCGCTGTAGTGCATAATGACGAAGGCGCTGCCATCGCAGCTGCCATCGAGCGTACGACACATGTCATCAATACTTATAAACAGGGGAAGATTGATGCCCATGTTCTGTTTGAAACGAATCTTGACGGGAACTTTCTTTATTGAGTAGATTTGCATAATAAACCCTCCCTTTATGTATGCATAAAAAATTAAGGTGCGATTAAAGTATCTTGATAATTATACCACAGATTGCTAAATAAGTCAATGTTTGGTATAGTAAAAACAAGTAATTTAAGGGAAAAACTATGGCAGAAAAAGCTAAGAAAACTACGAAAGTAGAGGATAAAAAGGCCGAAGAAAAAAAGCAGGCTAAAGATTACGCAAAGGCGGGTCTTGGCAAATTGAAGAGCGGCGGTAGCGGCTTTATGCAGTTCATCCGCGAGCAGAACATTGTCGGTCTCGCTGTAGGTCTCGTTTTGGGTACTCACGCAGGTGCGCTCGTTAACTCGTTGATTAACAATGTCTTTATGCCACCACTTGGTCTTTTGCTTGGTTCAAAGGAAGGTCTCGTGGGTTGGACAATCCCGCTCGGCGACACTGGCGCAGAAATGGCGCTTGGTGCATTCCTTAATGATTTGATTAACTTCATCATCTTGGCACTCGTTATCTACATCGTTATTAAGGCTTTGAAGCTCGACGTTAAGAAGAAATAATGAGCAAGAAAAACGAAGAAAAATCCATGCTTCTGTGGGTTGATTTGGAAATGACTGGCTTGTCGCCAGTGCATGACCGCATCATGGAAGTGGCGGCAATTATTACCGACTGGAACCTAGAAGAGAAGGCGACTTATACTGGTGTCGTGAAAGTTTCTGATGAGATTATTGCGAAACGTATGGTTGGCGAATTCTGGGAGAAAAACAGGGCTTCTTATGATGCGTTGGTGGCGCAGAACGAAGACGGTAAGTCGGCGGCTGCAATTGAAAAAGAATTGTTAAAATTCGTTGCGGATAATTGCGGCAACGCGGTTGTTTATCTCGCGGGCAATTCGATTCATCAGGATCAGAAGTTTATTGAACGTGAATGGCCAGAATTGAATGCGCGTTTGCATTATCGCCAGCTCGACGTATCGGCTTGGAAAGTGTATTTCGAGAATGCACTCGGCAAGAAGTTTTTGAAACCAGAAAATCATCGTGCACTCGACGATATTCGCGGCAGTATTGAGGAGTTGAAATGGTATCTGAAGAGTCTGTCGTAGAATACGTTTCCAAGCTCGAAGGCGTGAGCGAACGCGCGCAAGAGCAGTGGCGCGTGTTTGAATTTGATGGTCGTGTGCTTTTGTGCATCGAGAAGGGTACTAATCCACTACGAATTGAGTTGCGCTGCGATCGCAAGCTTAGCAAGACTTTACAGGAACGCTACGAAAGCGTGATGGAGAGTCGTGCGCTTGGACGCAACGGCATTGAGATTATTTGCTCGGGCCAGCTGACTGGCGACGAAGTGATTGATCTCGTACGACACGCATACGAACAAACAAAAAATATGGAATAAAAAAATACCCCCGGTGAGGGGGTATTTTTTAGTTTGCGTTTGACCAGTTGTGGAAGTTTTCCTGAAGGATCTTGAGATCCTTGGTGGAAGCATCGATGATATCGGCGAACTGTTGGTTGTTGGTCTTTTTGCGCGCCTCAGCTTCGTACTGGAGCAGGGTAGAGATTTCATAGTAGGCGTTGCTTGCGATGACGCGGTCGAGTGTACCGCCGAGCTCGGCTTCTTCGAGTTCGCTAGCGAGTTTTTGAAGGCTAGCGGATTCGGAATTGCTGACTTCTTTGGAGATAGATTCTGGTTTTACGCCGATGCTGTTGGCGATGCCGTCGAGCTTCTTTTTGGAAGTCGAAATAGAAGAAACAAGGTTTTCGACGTAGGTGCGCAAGTCGGAATTATGGATTTTTTCGGCATATTGTTTGAGAGGATTCTCGTAGTTGTCGGAAGAAAGGTTGGAAATGCGGAGATAAACGCGTTCGAAAGACTGAGTAACTTTGGCATTCGCGCTACTAATGACGGCGGCGACGATGATAATCGTGATGAGGGCGATAACGCCAGCAGCGATTAACTTAATCGTGGCAGGGGTGATAACCGGGCCAGATTTTACTTTGCCTTTCACGGCGATTTGATCGAGATATGACTTGTTGTCCATAAAGCAATTATAGCATAAGCATTTTTCTTAAACCAAACAGTTTGGATTAAGAGAAGCCCTTGGGGTATAATGGAGATATGGAGAATGCCAAAGAGGAAATTCGGGCGCGGCTCGCAGTAGAAGATGTGATTGGGCAATACATCGAGTTGAAGCGTGCCGGCAGAAATTTCAAAGGACATTCACCTTGGGGGACAGACAAGACGCCGAGCTTTATGGTATCTCCCGAGAAGGGGATTTGGCATGATTTTTCGAGTAATAAAGGCGGCGACATTTTCACGTTCGTGATGGAAATGGAAGGAATTACTTTCCGTGAGGCGATGGAAAAACTCGCGCAGCAGGCGGGCGTGGAACTCAAACGCTATTCGGGCGACGATAAAAAGCAGGCGCAGCACAAGGCACGTTTATACGAAGCTTTGGAACTAGCAACGAAATACTTTCAGTATTGTTTGACGAAAAATAAAGCCGTGATGAATTACGTTTTTTATAAACGCAATTTAAATAAGCAGACAGTTGAGAAATTCCGCATCGGCTATGCGCCAAAGTCGGGCAGGGCGCTCGTGGACTTTTTGACGAAGCGCGGATTTACGAAGCAAGAAATTGAAGACGCCGGCCTCACAAATCGTTTTGGCGGTGATTTATTTAAGGGTCGTATGACGGTGCCGCTTATGGATGTGGGTGGACGCGTGATTGGTTTTACGGCGCGCATCATTGAAAAGGATGATAACTCGCCGAAATATTTGAATACGCCGGAGACAATTTTATACAACAAAGGCCGCCACATTTTCGGTCTCAGCCAGGCGAAAGACGCGATTCGCCGCTCGGAATTTGTCGTGGTGGTCGAGGGAAATATGGACGTGATTTCGTCGCACCAGGCGGGCGTTTTAGAGGCAGTTGCAACGGCCGGTACAGCAATGACAGAAATGCATCTCAAAAGTTTTTCGCGCATGACGAATGACATTCGTCTCGCCTATGACGGTGACGAAGCGGGCGTGCGCGCGGCGGAGCGTGCGATTTCGATGGCGTCAAAGTTTGGCATTTATTTGTCTGTGATTGACGATTACCATGGCTGCAAGGACGCGGATGAATTGATTCAGAAAGATCCGAAATTATGGCAGCAGGCAGTGCAGAGTTATCGTCCGGCGATTGAGTGGTTGTTTGAAAAATATGAAGGCCAGTTTAATCTGAAAACCGAGAAAGGTTTTTCGGAATATGCGACCGCGGCAAAGACAATAATTGACGATGTCGAGGATGCGGTTTTGCGCGAGAAATATGAACGCAAAGTCGCGGAGCGTCTCGGCATTTCGCTCGAGGCTTTCCGTGCGAAAAAAGTTAAACGCGAAGAGAAAAAGTTGAAGAAAAACGTTGCAAAGAAAGGTGACGTTGCGGAGATTTCGCGGGCAGAGAAGAGCCTAGCCGCGATCGTCAAATTTGGCGGCATCGAACCTGGTGACATTGAGCCGATGAGCGGTTTGAACGAAGATGAATTGTCGCTCATTTATGACGAGGCGTATGCGAAGATGGATAAAGCGCAGCGCGAAAAAGAAGCGGGGAATTTAGCTGGAATTGTAATGCGCGAGCGTGCGAAAAAAGAGCGCGAAGAATTGTCTGAGGCGATTCGTGCAGCCGAAGAGGCGGGCGACGACGCAAAAGTCGATGAATTACTGCGTCAAATGCAGGCGTTAAATTTGGGCAAAAAGTAAGTTTGTGTTATAATTTGCGATGAATGCGCTGGATTAGCGGGCAGTTTTTGTTTTAGCGCCCATCCAGGATGAAGTTATTTAAAGTTAAACAAACAAAATAAAACAAAGAATAACAACTTGAACAAGGGTTTTCATGGACGAAGACGATAGAGATTTGAGGCTTGATAACGATTACGTGGACGAGCCATCTTTTGACGATATGGACGAAGAGTCCGAAGAGGATATTAATATTGATTTTGAGTCGGCAGCATATGATGAAGTTGCAGACGACTCGGTGAAATTGTATTTGCGCGAAATTGGTAAAATCCCACTTCTTAGCCAGGAAGAGGAGTATGAACTCGCACAGAAGATTATTCATGGCAACGCAAAAGAGCAGAAGAGGGCCAAGGATAAAATGGCCGAATCGAACATGCGCCTCGTGGTTTCGATTGCAAAGCGCTATTCTGGCCGTGGCTTGGACTTCTTGGATTTGATTCAGGAAGGTAACACTGGTTTGCTTCGCGCAGTTGAGAAGTTCGATCCAGATAAAGGCTTTAAGTTTTCGACTTATGCAACGTGGTGGATTCGCCAGGCAATTACGCGTGCAATCGCCGATCAGGCTCGTACGATTCGTATTCCAGTCCACATGGTTGAAACGATTAACAAGGTGCTTCGCACGCAGCGTCGTTTGACGCAGGAACTCAACCGTGAGCCGTCGACCGAGGAAATCGCGAAGGCGATGGGCATGGAGCCAGAAAAGATTGAATACGTAATGAAGATTAAGCAGGATATCGCTTCGCTTGATGCGTCCGTTGGTCGCGATGGCGATGATGATGATTCTTCGCTTGGTGACTTTATTGAGGACGAAGACCGTGTTTCGCCAGAAGATTCTGCAGCAACGCAGCTTTTGAAAGAGCAGATTGCTTCGATTCTTTCGACGCTTTCCGATCGTGAACAAAAGATCATCAAGATGCGCTTTGGTATTGGTGGTGGCAAGAGCCACACGCTCGAAGAAGTGGGCGCCGAGTTCTCGGTCACGCGTGAACGTATTCGCCAGATTGAAGCAAAGGCTTTGACGAAATTGCGCAAGAACAAAGACACGAAAAAACTACACGAATACTTGAAGTAAAAAGCTCGGGCGAAAGCCCGACTTTTTCTTGTTTTTTTGCAAAAGCATAAGTATAATGATGGTATGGAACAAAGTGGGCAGGTATCTGCTGCGACGCCAATACTAGAGGCGCCAGCACAAAATTCGACTTCAGCTGAACCGGTGCAGAATGCTGCGCCAGCAACGCCAGTGCAAAATGTGGCGCCAGCTGTATCTTCATCGAGCAATGTACGCATCGAGAATCTTCTTGAGGAATGCGTTCGTACAAAAGCAAGCGATTTGCATTTGCAAGTTGGTTTGCCACCAATTTTGAGAATTGATGGTGCTTTGCAACCAATTGCTGGCTATTCGGCGCTCGACGAACCTGCAATCGAGTCCCTTATTTACGCCACTTTGGAAGAAGACCAGAAACAGATTTTAATCAAGGATAAAGAGTTTGACTATTCGTTCTCGTTTGGCGACTTGGGTCGCTTCCGCGTGAATGCCTTCCATGAGAAGGGCAATCTCGCCGGTGCTTTCCGCTTGATTCCAAATAGTATTCAGACGATCGATCAGCTCGGCATGCCACCAGTGGTGACAAGCTTTGCGGATTTCCCACGCGGTCTCGTGCTCGTGACCGGTCCTACTGGTTCTGGTAAGTCCACGACGCTTGCGGCGCTTGTTGATAAGATTAATTCCGAACGCGCTTCGCACATCATCACGATTGAGGATCCAATTGAGTTTACGCACAAATCCAAGCGCAGTGTTATCGTACAGCGCGAGGTCCATTACGATACTTATTCGTTCTCAGCAGCGCTTCGTAGTGCACTTCGCGAGGACCCGGATGTCGTGCTTATCGGTGAGATGCGCGACCTTGAGACGATTTCTGCTGCGATTACGATTGCAGAAACTGGCCACTTGGTCTTTGCGACGCTTCACACCAACTCCGCTTCGCAGTCGATTGACCGTATGATTGACGTTTTCCCGCCACACCAGCAGCCGCAGGTGCGCGCACAGCTTTCGAATATCTTGATGGCCGTCTGTTCGCAACGCCTCGTGCCAGCAATTGGCGGCGGTCGCGTGGTGGCCGCAGAAATTATGGTCGCAAACCCAGCAGTTCGTTCGGTGATTCGCGAGGGCAAGACGCATCAGCTCGATACGATTATTCAGACTGGTGCAGACCAGGGCATGCAGACGATGGATCGCACGCTCGTAAAGCTTGTTCAGACTGGTGTTATTACACACGATACGGCGCGTGAATTCGCAGTTGATTTGCAAGAATTTGAAAGGCTCTCTCGCGGATGAAACGCTTTGACTATAAGGCAAAAGAGCAGGCCACCGGTAAAGTTATCAAGGGCTCGATTCAGGCTGAAAACGAGCGCGTGGCTGGTAAGCTTTTGGTTGAGCGTGGCTTCGTGCCAGAGTATATTCGTGAAGAGCAGGAAGGCATTGCGAGCAAGTTAAACCGTGTTGCCGCACGTGACCGCATTAACTTTACGCGTCAGTTTGCAACGTTGATCGGTGCAGGTTTGCCGATCGCGCAGTCGCTTCGCACCGTTTCTGAGCAGACGCAGAACAAAGCCATGAAGGCAGTGGTTGAGGAAATTCTTGCCGACGTAGAAGCAGGTAAAACGCTTTCGGATGCCTTTGGTAAGCATTCGGATATCTTTAGCAATGTCTATCTTTCTTTGATTCGTGCCGGTGAAGTTTCTGGTACGCTCGATGAAAGCTTGAAGCGTATCGCGACCCAGGAA
>JAFYZJ010000008.1 GCA_017548735.1 Candidatus Saccharimonadota bacterium
ATCAGCAGCACGCTCTGTTACGTGCTCGACTTCACGGTGACTGCGATGGGCGGGCGAAACCTGAAGGACTGGGTGAGCCATCCGCTGATTTCGGTGGACCGCATCCGCGAACGCGAGGATATTAGGTGAATGTGATGCGCCTAAAGATTATTTGCGTGCAAAGAATAGAATTGTTTATGCTTTTGTTTACGGAAAGACTCCGGCTGTTGGCTTCGATAGCCCTTTTGCCGATGAACGGATACGGTGCGGCCTTAGCAGAATCAATAAGAATCTTTTTCCGAACGATTGTAAAATTGAGTATCCATATAAGAGGCAATACGACATTGACGTCAAAGAGGTTTATAGGGCAATTAATATAAATGTTTGTGAATATATAATTAGGTGGATTAAAGATAGTGCTGAAGAATTTGATTTGCCGGATTTGGTGAAAAAATACAAATTAGCCGTAAAAGCACTTAGGGCCGAGATAAATCGTCTTGAAGAAGTTGAATTATTAAGCGAAACCGACTACGGCTGTACGGGGCGATCTGATTTGTAATAAAAATAGCCGGTCCAATAAATACTGGATTGGCTATTTTTATTGCTAGGCGCTATTATCTATAGAATTTCAAGCTGGCGATTGGATCTTTGCGTGCAGCCTTGATTGCCGGGTAGACGCCGAAGATAACGCCGACGAGGAGGCTGGTGCCGCCGGTGATGCCAAGGATTTGCCAGGAAATATGTGGGGCAAATGGGGTGACAAGGGAAATGAAGAAGGCGAAGATGTAGCCTAGGATGAAACCCATGAGACCGCCGATGACGCTCAAAATGAGGGATTCGAAGAGGAACTGGAGCATGATGTGGCTGGAGCTGGCGCCGACGGCTTTGCGGATGCCGATTTCGCGGGTGCGCTCGGAGACGGAGACAAGCATGATGTTCATGATGCCGACGCCACCGACGACGAGCGAGATGCTAGCGACGAGCGTGAGCATGCTGGAGATGATTGAAATCATCGAGCCGGCCGGATGAAGATCTTCGTTACCGGAGATAAGAGTGAAATTATTGTCGCCATTCTTTGCTTCGGCGAGGCGTTCACGGATGATGTCTTTGGTATTGTCGACGGCGTCGGTAGTCTTGGTGCGGACGTCGATTTGCTGAATCTGAATTGAAGATTCGAAGGTGCTGGCGTACTTGATGTTGATCAAGATAGCATTGTCGAAATCGACGTTGTTGTAGTTGATTGGATCGTTGAGGTCTTCGAGGACACCGACAATCATGAACTTTTGGCCGTTGTAGCTAAAGGTCTTGGTGATGGCTTCGGTGGTGCCAAAGAGCGACATAGCAAAATCGTAGCCGACAACCGCGACGTTTTCGCGGAGGCTATAGTCGAGGAACTGGCCATTCTTGAGCTTCAAGTCGAGGATGTTTTGGAGGTCATTGCTAGTCGCAACGATAGTGTTCGACTGGTAAACCTTCTCACCGACCGTGATAGCGGAATTGCTGATAGCGATAGGGGCGACGCTTTCGACGTCTTCGACCTTCTTGATGGTTTCGACATCTTCGAGGGTGAGGTTGGACTTGGAATACTGGCTAGTATGAGTCAACTCGTCGATGATGCTGTCAGAAACTTCTTTGCCGTTACTTGGGCGGACCAAGATGAGGTTGGCGTTGTTTTTGTCGCTGCTGGTGCTGACGAGGCGATTAATGCCGCCGGTCAAAGACATGATGAGGACGATGCTGGCGACGCCAATTGCAATGCCGAGCGCGGACAAGAAAGTGCGACCGCGGTTTTGGCGGAGGCTATCCACGGCGAGGTGGAAGTGGGTGTTTAGGAGAAGTTTCATTTTTTGCCTCCTTTCTTGGTGCTAGACTTTTTCTTTTTGGTCGTAGATTTCTTGGTCGAAGCTTTCTTTTCAGCTGGTTTTTCGGCTTTTTCTTCTGGCTCTTCTTTCATGCTGACGTTTTCGCCAGAAACGGTAACTTCGGTATCGGAAATGATTTCCATTTCGACATTGTCGCGATTTGGGAGAACCTTGACGGAGACCTTTTCGTTTTTGCTGCCTTTTGGCAAGTCGCGATCGTCGACGGTCTTGATATCGGTGTCGATTTCGCCATCGAGCATGTTAATGACGCGGGTTGCATAAGTCGTGAGGGCAGGGTTGTGAGTGACCATGATAATGGTGTTGCCCATTGCGTGGATGTCCTGGAGCTCTTCCATGATGATGTGGCTGTTGCGGCTATCAAGGTTGCCGGTTGGCTCATCGGCGAGAATAATGCTTGGGTTCGAAATGAGGCTACGTGCGATGGCGACGCGCTGTTGCTGACCACCAGAGAGCTGGTATGGCATGTAGTATTCGCGTTCGCGGAGATGGAAATGCTCGAGGATATTGTCCGCCATGCGGAGGCGGCGGGCTTTGCGATAGCCGGAATAAATGAGCGGAAGGCTCACGTTCTCAATAATTGGGAGAGTCGGGACGAGGTTGAAGTTTTGGAAAATGAAACCAATTTCTTTAGCGCGGAAGCGGGCCTTTTTGCCAGCGGAAACACGGGAAACATCCTTGCCGGCGAGGATGTATTCACCGGAGCTAGCCTTGTCGAGCAAGCCGATGATGTTTAGCAAAGTGGTTTTACCACAGCCCGATGGGCCCATGATCATGATGAACTCGCCGCGTTTGACGGTGAGGTCGAAGTTGCGTAGCGCATAAGATTCCGCATCGCCAAAACCGTAGCGCTTTGATACCGATTTTAGCTCGATGATGACATCGTTATTTTGGTCCGACATTTTACCCCAAAAAATAATTACATTTAATATTAAACGATTGCCCTTAATTATACGCTGTTTTTTGGCATTTTAAAACTGCTAATGACAATAAAAAAAGCCGGATAAAAATCCGGCTTTTAGGGCGTGCTCAGTTCTTTGAGCTGTTTAGCAAGTTCCTTAATGACATCATGGACCGTATCGCCGTCTTTGATGGCGAGTAAGGCGCCTTTGAGCAATTTATCTACACCATGATCGCAGATGACGTTGGCGTAATCCTCGCCGACGAGGAGGCCTTCGGCGTTGCGAATGAAGCTGTGACAAATTACTTCGTCTCCAGGCTCGACTATTTCCGCCAAATCGCTCGGAGTAATATCGGGTTCATAGTGGATATACTTCGGCTTTGTCTTAATGATGGTGGAAAGGGAAATCTTGCTGAGATTGTCAAAACTTTCAGGTACAAGGATAACTTTACTCATCGCGTTATCCTCCTTTCATGAATTTAGGTAAAACCTATTTTATTATTACATCACAAGCACCATGATATGTCAATGTTGGAGGGGGTAGAAATACTTTAGTATTTGTGTTAAAATCTAGGGAGCTGGAGAGGTGTCCGAGTGGTTGAAGGAGCACGCTTGGAAAGCGTGTAGGGTCGCAAGGCTCTCGCAGGTTCGAATCCTGTTCTCTCCGCCACAATAATTCGACCGCAAGGTCGTTTTTTTGTTTTGCGTAAAAAACTGGGCCTTTTTAAGACCCAGTGTCGGTGGAAGTGGTTTGTGCGATGTCGCGCGTCCAAGTGAAATCGGGCGACAAGACTTCTTCTATGCTCGGCGATGCCGTGTTGTCATCGTTCAGCTCGATGCCATAAAAGTAAGCGATAGTGCTAATCTGGTCGGCAATTATCGTGCGATAAACGTGCAGATAGTCTGCAATTTCCGGCCAGCGCTCTTTTGCTTCCTTTAACATTGGAAGCAATAGGCAGTGAGTCTCGACGACGTTCTTGACGATTGCTGTGTCTGATAATACTCCGACCATCGAAGTAAGGTTGGAATAACGGTCGGATGCTTTGCAGAGAATTGCAATTTGGTCGTCTAGGAGCTCATTGTAGTAACGTGTCTTGGTGACGTACTTGTCCTCGTTTGGGAAGGCCCTGATGGTCATCAATTTAACACCATGCTTAATAGCGCTGTTGAAGGGTAAATCATCTACATAGACGCCGCAATCTTCACAGACGTCGTGAAGCAAAAAAGTTGCTATCATGTTGTCGTCGCGAATACCGAGAGCGACTGCGAAGCAAGCCATGCCAAGCGGATGGACAATGTAGGGAACGTCGCCACCTTTTCTCTTTTGGTCGCCGTGTTTTGACTTCATGTAGCTAAGAGCGCGGAGACTTTCGGTCATTCTGGCGCCATTGAAGTATCCTCTGAGATGTCTGATCATGTTGTCGACATTTGTATTGGGCATATTATCACCTTCTCTAAATGTGCTTAGGTTCCACCTATTAGGGAATTATTATAGTATTTTTGTGCTAAAATAAAAGCATAAGAATTTTGGGTGAGGTACTATGAATCCACAGGAACAATCTCCGAATGTAAAGCCGACGAATGACTTTCTCTCGGCGGTCGGAAATGCGAGTCCGGAGCAGCTCGATGTAACGAGCACGCGGTCCGGTAATGTGCAGATGAATGTCGTAAATGCCGTGAATGCGAACGGCATCGTGAGCGGTCGCAAAGTCGTTGATTATATTTGGCAGCGCGTTGCGATTTGCGCGATGGTGATTGGCGGCGGTTTGTTGATTGCAATCGTTGCGATGCTTTTCTTTGTGAATAGCCTAAGCGTGGCAGAAACGAAGTCGAGCGCTGAACGCAACCACAACCAGAACCAGTTGAATGATATCTACGCGGCGCTTGGCGTTGAAGACCAGGGTGCAGCGCTTAAAGCGATTTCGCGCGATGAGTATTTGAGCGGCAGTGATTTGAACCAGATTAAGACATTGCTTACGCAGAAGTTTGGCACGGTTTCCTCGATTGATTATAGCGCCGACAAGTTTAATGTCGTGAAGGCGAACAAGACCTATCGTGTCGCCGCGATTCAAATGTCGAACGCAGCTGGCAAGACCAAGGTTTATCTCTATTCCAAGGTCGCAGACGGTGTTTGGAAGATTGCGAATTACAATGCCGCCGATGAGGTGAATCCGTGCAAGAATTCTTCTGATGAAGAGAAAGATGCGCTGACGCCATTAATTAAATGTCCACAACTCGCAGAGTAATATTCTCGTAATGTCAAGAGATGACATTGCGTAGTTTTATGCGAAAATGAAATAGTAATGAAAAGATTGTTTGTCGTCTATAACCCACGCAGCTCACATTATTCGTCTGTGAAGCGCGACATTTTAGACCGTTTGAATAAGTTGGGTGGAGTAATGATTGGCAAATTTGAAGTGGCCGATACGGACGTCGATGATAACGCGCGACGCCTCGCTCGAATTTTGACGAATGGCGATCTCGTGATTGCAGCTGGCGGCGATGGCACGGCAAACATTGCGATTAATGGCATTATGCTGTCGCGTGCGCAGAACGTAAAGCTGGGCGTGATTGGCTACGGCAACTTCAACGATGTCGCGCGCACCTTTGGTAGCCTAAAGCTTGATGATATTTTGAAGGGCTCGGTGAAAAAGGTTTATCCACTCGAGTGCAAGATTAATGGCAAGCACTGGCGTTACGGCATGTGCTACTTTACGATTGGTATGTTTGCGGAAGCTTGCGCCGTGTTTGATGCGCCGAAGACGCGCAAGACTTTGCGCAAGGGCGGTCGCAAGACGATTTACAGCCTTTTGACTTTGATGCGTTGGTGGATGAAGAACCGCCGTCGCGAGTTTTTGCCAGAGAAGTTTGCGCTTGGAGGGGAAGGTGAAGAGTTTATTGAGTGCAAGAAACTTTCTGATTACATGGCAGTGAATGGTCGCACGGTCGCGAAGATTATGAAAGGTTCGAACACTAGCGCGCAGCCGAAGAGCTTTTTGAGCATGGCCGGCCAGATGACGAAATTGCGTAAGTTGACGCCGATGATGATGCGCTCGGTGCTAAAGAAGATTCCTGGCACTGAAAGTGAATATGACTGTCTCGTTTTCCCGAAGGCAAGTGAGATTATGATCCAAGCTGAGGGTGAATATAAGAAAATCGCTGGGGTGCGCACGGTTGAGATTGCGAAGACCGAAAAGGCGTTGTTGGTCGTTTCGAAATAACTATTATAATAATAGTATGAAAGACGTGGTTGGACGGGCAGAGTACAAGATTGCCGATGCGGCGAAGGCGCTCGGGGTGGATTTTCGCGGCAAGGTAGTGCTCGATATTGGCTCGTCGACGGGCGGCTTTACGGAATTTGCTTTGCGCAGTGGCGCAGAGAAGGTGATTGCCGTAGAGAAGGGGACGAATCAGATGAAGGCCCCGCTACGATTTGCGCCAGAGGTTGAGCTGCACGAAAAAACTGACATCTTTGATTTTGTGCCGGATGAGCCGGTTGATCTCGTGCTTGCGGACGTGAGCTTTATTAGTTTGCGCGAGGTTCTTGCTTATGCGCGGAAGTTTTTGGCAGTTCCAGGCACGGAGTTCTTCGTGATGCTCAAGCCGCAGTTTGAGGCGAAGCCATGGCAACTAAAAAACGGCGTTATCAAGAATAACAAGATGCGCCGTGAGATTATTGTTGATTTCGAAGCATGGTTGAAGCGCAATGGCTTTGTGATGGAAGGGAAGCGCGATAATGAAGTGGCGGGGCGCTTCGGCAATGTTGAGCGTTTCTATTATCTGAAATTGGCAAGATAATTGTATAAGAAGATACCCAATAAGACTATTATAGCAAACTTCTTATGTTTTGTCAAGAGGGAACGAAAAAGCCTCTCTGATCGAGAGGCTAGTTCTTAGTCTACGTCCTCCTCCGGCTTGGGGAAGAAGGCGAGGTTGCGGTAGGTAACGAACCGCATTGTGACTCCATCGTAGGTGACGGCGGGGGTTTCTTCGACTATTTCCCAATTGGCATCTTCGGCAAGATTCGGAATGAAAGCGTCTGCCTTTTTCTTACCAGTAGACTCGAAGTGTGTAATGAAAGCATATTCACACTTGTCGTATAGCTGGTTGTAGATACTGGCTCCACCGATAACATAAATGTTTTCAGAGGATACGTATTCTTCCCCGGTCTTTGGGTCGGTTTTGTGCTTAAAGTAGCGGTCTAGTTCGGTGAGGTCATGAATAATAGTTGCGCCGTCGATGACGTAATTTTGGTCATGAGTAAGGACTAGATTGTTGCGCCCTTTGAGCGGCTTTTTACCCGGGAAAGTCTCGAGAGTTTTACGACCGTAGACGACCGTCTTGTCAGCACCCATCGTAATGGTTTGGAAATGCTTTAGGTCGTAGCCATTCCTGACGAGGAGCCTTTTTTTGTAGCCAATTGCCCATTTGATTTTTTTGCCATCCTTGAGTTCTATGACTGCGGCAACTAGATTCATCTTTTTATCACCTCCTTAGATTGCGATTGGGATGTCTTTGATTTGCTCGCCGGTTTCGTAGTCTTCAACCTTGAAGCTATCGGCGGTGATATCATAGAAGTCTTTGATCGTAGGATCAAGTGTTACCTTTGGTGCCTTGAACTGCTCGCGAGAAATGAGTTCCTCGACAAGCGGTACGTGGCGGTCGTAAATGTGGGCGTCGGCGATGACATGCATCAATTCGCCGGCTTTCATGTCGCAAACTTGTGCGATCATCATGAGTAGAGCAGCGTACTGAACGA
>JAFYZJ010000009.1 GCA_017548735.1 Candidatus Saccharimonadota bacterium
GTGCCTTGACCACCTGCTAAAATGTTTACGTACTCGTGACCGTCAAAATTGGACACATAAACCACCCCTTTCATAGGTAAAATTAAATTGCTTCTTTTTTGGCCAACAAAAAATGTCGGTCAAAAAACGACATGTTTTATCTTATCAATGATATTAATTATTGTCAAGGGTTATTAAGAGCAATCCGCCTAGTATATAATTAATTAAGATTGGATTCGTCCAAAATTGCTCTTTGGGAGGTCATTATGTCAATAAATGCAAATTGGCCAAAAAACGCCGTTCGTCCTTCTGATTATCAAATCGATGTTGCTGCATTCGGTTTACCGATGAAGGTTTCTGTCGCTATCGATATAGCTAAAGAACTCGAGTCATTATTCGATGTCGAGCAGGATAAGAATAGCCTTGAGATTTTTCTCTTCGTAGGAGGAACTTGCACCCCTTATATCCATAGACAGTGCCTACCGCACGGTGATGATGGTTATGAGAGCGTCATTTTCGCCGAAGATAAGCTCGAGTATATTCATAGAATAGACATTTGCCGTAAGACTTCCTGGAAGGATTACGAATCTGTCTGTATGCTCAGTAGAATCCCTGAATTCGATAACATCTTTGCAATTACGAGTAGCTACATTAAGGTGAAGCAAAATGAGTTCGGCTGCTTTAATGAGGCATTGAGTGCTATCGCGCAATTGCCCGGTCGTGTATATTCTATCGAAACACCCGAGCTTCCTCTGATCGCTTTAATCAATGAGATGGACGGCAAAATTTATTCCCCCTCCCTAGGGGGATTTTTCTTTGACAACAAAAATCCGCCGTTTTCAGGCGGATTTTCGCGTTTTTTAAGAAGTTAATTACTTAACAATCTTGGTAACGACACCAGAACCGACAGTGCGGCCACCTTCGCGGATTGCGAAGCGGTCATTGTCGTTCATAGCGATAGGAGCATTGAGCTTGACGCTGAAGGTGACGGTATCACCAGGCATAACAATCTCTTTGTCCTTTGGAAGTTCGACCTCACCAGTAACATCGGTGGTGCGGAAGTAGAACTGTGGCTTGTAACCGTTGGAGAATGGAGTGTGGCGACCGCCTTCTTCCTTCTTCAAGATGTAAACCTGGCCCTCAAACTCGGTATGTGGAGTGATGGAACCTGGCTTAGCAATAACCTGACCACGCTCGATCTGTTCGCGCTCAATACCGCGGAGAAGAAGACCAGCGTTGTCACCTGCCTGACCCTGATCGAGAGTCTTGTGGAAGGCCTCGATACCGGTAACGACAGACTTCTGAGTGTCTTTAAGACCGACGATTTCGATTTCGTCGTTGATGTGGACAGTACCCTGCTCGATACGACCAGTAGCAACAGTACCACGACCCTTGATGGAGAAGACATCCTCGATTGGCATCAAGAATGGCTTGTCGAGATCATGCTCTGGAATATCGAAGTATTCGTCCATAGCCTTGACGAGTTCCATGACAGCGTCTTCGTTGGCTGGATCGCCTTCGAGAGCCTTGGTTGCGGAACCCTTGATGATTGGACAGTTGCGATCGAAACCGTTCTTCTCGAGAAGGTCGCGGATATCTTCCTCGACGAGTTCGACGAGGTCAGGATCAGCGAGGTCCATCTTGTTCAAGAAGACGATGATCTTTGGAACGTTCACCTGGTGAGCGAGAAGCACGTGCTCGCGGGTCTGTGGAAGTGCACCATCGTTAGCAGCAACGACGAGAATAGCACCATCAACCTGAGCAGCACCGGTAATCATGTTCTTGATGTAATCGGCGTGGCCTGGCATATCCACGTGAGCGTAGTGACGCTTTTCAGATTCGTACTCCTGGTGGGAAGTAGCGATGGTAATACCACGAGCCTTTTCCTCTGGAGCGTTATCGATCTGGTCGTAAGCGACTGGCTTGTTAATCTCGGAAGGAAGTTTCTTCGCGAGAACAGCGGTGATAGCAGCAGTCAAAGTGGTTTTACCGTGGTCAACGTGACCCATGGTACCGACATTGATGTGCGGTTTGCTACGGTCAAAATCTGCCATAGTGTTATTATTCTCCTTTTATTGTTAATAATTTTGGGCACTAATATTAACCAGCCCAAAGCTATATATGCGTATATTTTATACGATTTTGTAAATAAAGTAAAGCGCTTTTTCTCTGTTTTTATACTTAATTGACAATCGGGGTATCCATGATATAGTAAGGTCATAAGTTAGGGCCAAAAATGCATAATTTCGTACATTAGAAGGTGAGCTATTGTACGCGTTTTGCTCTAAACCTAAGGGGGTGATTTATATGAGCAGTCCTTTGAAGTATAAAGGAATTGATCCTTATCTTTCTGATGGTGATCCTCGCCATCTTCCGTCAATTTGGTATATTCGTGACGAAAGACGTTATCGCGCTACCAAATTTGCGATGGGGCGACCGGGCGGCTTTGCGCCGTACAACTATGCTTTTACGAGAAGAGGCAAGGCGTTATACCGTTATTTCTCGATTGCACGTTATGATTTTCGTAATCCCGACGTACTCAATCTTGAAATTGGCAAGAAATGGGTTCGTTTCTCGAAATCAGATTTCTTACAAGTTGTTCCGCCCGAGCTCAAGAAGACCATTGAGGATTATCATATGCTTTGCTGCGATTTTGTACCTGATACAAGCGTGGATGAAGATGTTATCCATACATTGATCTTCCCGTCGAATCGTGGATTCTTCCATATCCGCAGCGAAGACGACGAACTCGAGATTGTCTGCTGCTACTATTGCGTCGATCGTAACAAAAAGGACGGTAGTTATTCGATTTATATCAATGACGACCTCTATAGCGGTCCATTTGCAGCAGAAGACGAAAGTGGCTATCAAGCATTCGAAGCATCTGTTTACCGTAACATCGGTGAATGGAGGAGGGATTATGGCATTCGTTAAGCTCAACTCACCTTGAGAAGCCGCCGGAATTCTATACCGGTGGCTTTTTGACGCTCATTGACTAATAGGCATAACCATGGTATAATTATCAAAGATTTTTTGCACCTTATCAGAAGGAGGTTACTTATGTCTCAAATCAAGAATAGAAGGAAGATCGAAAAGGTTTCATATTTGATTGACGAGAACTTGTTTGCTAGAGATGGCGGTATTATTATGCTGCCGGCACCGAAGAGCTCTAAATCAAATAAATACTGGATTGACATCGAATTAATCGAGGAAATTCAGCCTTACGTTACGACGGCGTTGCTGAATACTATCAGCAAGCATTGGTTTTATGCCTTTTGCTATAAAGAGATTTTCAAAGACCAAACAGTCAGCATTAACATCATCATTAGCGAGCATAAAAATATCAAAATGATTCGCAATGAAGGTGGCGACGGCGACGTTAGCTTTGATCTTGACGAGAAGCATAGGTATGCTCGTATCTCTTACATGCAAGATGGCATCTACCTTGTAGACGACTTAGATGGCAAACACATCTATTCCGGACACCGGATGGAGTTCCGCTATCAGATGAAGGATGGTCTGAATTGGATTGATCCAGACAACACGGAGATGATTGGGCTCGAATTACTCGAGCAGCATCTGCGTGACGCTTAAGGAGGAACTATGTTCACTGACAAGAAGTTTTCGATTTCGGGAGATTTTCTGAAGCAACAACTCGGGAATAAATTCAAGCTCTATCCGCCCGACGAAGTCTATGTTGGAGCCAGGGGTGACACGAATTATTCATCCGTCGCCGATCTCTCGCGCGAAGTCTGTTACTATACGCTAATTAAGGACTGTTCGCCGTTTATCACGGATGGCCTTCGCGAGATAATCGAGGAGAATAATTTGTTGGCCTTTGTTTACGCCTGCAACAATCTCGGCGTGAATGATTGTGTAAGCGTCATAATCACGGCCGGAAAAGAAGTCTGGTTACAATGGAACCATGACCTCTGGCCCTGGCTTACCATTGAGGATGTCGACCCGAAGAGAGAGCACGTCTATCTAATTCGCTTTGATTCAAGAGGAAGCTATAGAATTGCATCTATCGGAGAAAAAGTCTTCAGCGTAGACGGAAATGAGTATTTCAGAAGCTCTGAATTTAGCCTCGAGAAACTATCCTCAATCAGGATTTACGACCGCCGCGCTTTCGATGCTCTTGAGAAGGAGTTGCGCTGCTATGTCGAACCCGACTGAGATAGCCAAAAACCACCCCGTAACAGAGGTGGTTTTTAATTGTCTACGTTCGTTCTCCATTGACATTCTGGCATATCTGTGCTATAATATACAGATTGAGTCTGGGTTTGCCCAAAAGTACATTGAAAGAGGTGAATTATATGCCTGTATTCGTAAAACGCAATAAGTCAGTAGTCGTCGATGGTGTAAATTATGTAGTCTACGATATTGACTTCGAGAAGTTAAAGCAGCGAAAAGCAATTCGTTTGCCAAATCCCGGTATTAAATCCGCTAGGGACACGCTTGGCTGGAGAGATGTTGCTCTTCACGATATCGACGATGAGGTTCGCAGAGATCATCCACTCATATCCGATACGTTAAAGTTAACGATTGAGAAGCTCGGCTACCATGCATTCGTTTGGACGGAAACCTGGGACGACGGACATTGGTTTAGTACTACCTATAACGTCGTCATTACCGATCGTTCGTCCATAGCATTATTGCGCGAGGAAGAATTTGGTTTCGGTGAAGCTACGGTGGATTTTGAAGAAAATCACTGCGTTGTCATTAGTTTCAATCGTAGCTGTCAGTACACCGTTCGTGATTTTGAGGGAGATTATTTCCTTAGTGATCAGAGAGATATTTTCTTTAGAGACTACGAACCCAGTAATTTTCCCGACGAAGAGTGCTATCTTCCGAGACCGGTATCCGGCTTTGATTTGCTCGAACAGCTGCTGCAGTTTGAAAGGATGAAAGAATCTTCTAAACCCCGGAAGCCTCGCGGCCGCAAAAAATCCACCCCGTAAAGAGGTGGGTTTTTCTTGTCGACACTCGTGCTGACTTGACAATCACCAAATCCGTGCTATAATATTTACAATTCTAGGAAACCCTAAAATAGTACATTGTGAGGTGATTTTATGTCAGAAATTCAGGATAGAAGAATAGTAGAAGTCATTGACCCTACTAACCACCCGGCGGTTTATAGAATAGACCGTTCTCTCTTTGAAAAAGATGGTGATATAATTCAGTTGCCAAACCCCAAGAATATCGGTCCCAGTACGCCAGATTGGGTCTATATTGAACTCAGGAAAAATGTTCAGCCCTACGTATCCGCTTCTCTCTACAAGACCATTTGTCGTCTCGGTTATTTTGCTTTTGCTTATATTGAAAGGTGGGAGCACGACGGCAAGTCATATCATACGACGAATGTTGTCGTAACGGATTATGCCTTCTATCTTCGCAGAGACGAAGGCGAAGATGGCGACGGTACAGTATTAGCGACCAACTCTCCTCATGCGATGATTTGGTTCTGCGATGATGGTACTTGCGACGGTCGCGACTATTTTGGCAATAGCTTTTGCGCAAGGGAGGGCTTCAGTTATTACTTCCTTAGTGAAGAAGGATGGATAAATGAAAACAAGACTCCGCTATCGCCGTTTAGATTAGTCGAGTTTAGTCTCTTGGAGGCCTACGAGCAGCGACACCGATAATCACCGGAATCCATCTCTTAACAGAGGTGGATTTTTCTTGCTCTATTGACTTTTAATCGCGCTTGTGCTATAATATATAATATATTTTGTACCTTAGGAGGTGGCAACATGAGTAGCGACATAAAGACACTTAGTTCAGAAACAATTACCGTATCGCCCGAATTCTTTAAAGATAGAGGTGACAGGGTCGTATTCCCGATCCCACAAGAGTTGATTGATGCTTCCGACGAAGAAGAGCTCGCGGAAACATGGACTCATATCTTCGACAAGAACTACGAACGTTTTCTTCCCGAAGATATCGTTAGCGTCGTCAAGAAGCTTGGGTATTTCGCATTTGCGCATATCTCCAAGAACTGGAAGGATGACGTGCTGGTGGTGGTCTATATTTGCAGCATATCAAGTGCACCGTTTACCCACTCGAGTAGGGTTAGCGCCGCCGGCTGCTGCTGGCACGATATGGATGACTCCATACCAGTTGGCAGTTTCCTGACGACCGTGACTTACGCCGTAGATGGCACAGGTTTCATCGAGCTTCCTTACGAGAGGATCAAAACTAAGCATGAGGAATCTTTTGAATACGCCAGCGATGATGAGCTTTTTGAAGTAACAGAAGGCCATGTTCTCTTCAATCTCCTTGAGTTGAGGCTCCGCAGAATACTCGACAGGGTATAATGTCAATCCAGCAAAATCCACCCCGTAACAGAGGTGGGTTTTTCTTGCTCTATTGACATTTTATACCGCTTGTGCTATAATATAATTATATTTTGTACCTTAGGAGGTGACGACATGAAAGAAGATAAATTACTGAGCTCTGAGAAGATTATTGTTTCGCCAGAATTCTTCAAAGAAAAAGGCGACGTAGTCGAGTATCCTCTTCCCCAGGATCTGATTGATGCTTCTACTATTAAAGATGGCGGCGCTATGTGGGCTCACACCTTTGATAAGAACTACGAGCGCTTTCTCCCCGAAACTCTCGTTAACGCCATTAAATTGGCTGGGTATTTCGCCTTTGCCCTCATCAGCAAGACCGGTGAATCTTTGTGGGTAACAGTTTACATCAGTAGCGAGCAGAATGTGCCGTTCGTTCTTTTGAGCGAGATTAGTGGCTTCGACGGTGAAGGTTGGCATACTATGAATTGCGACTATTCGGAGGCGGAGGGTATCATTTCGAACGTTCAATACTGCGACGAAGGCATCATCGAGTTTGATGGCGAGCAAATCACAAACAAAGACTTTGTCTGTTTCTATTACGATCAGGATGGTGAGAAATTCGACCTTGATGAGGAAAGCCAAGTTCTCTTCGACATATTCGAGCTGAACCTTCGCAGGCTCGCGGACGAAAAACTGTTGTCGACCTAACAAAAAGCTCCCCACACGGGGAGCATTTTTGGTGTGAGATTTTTCGCGCTTGGTGTGTTTATTTAGCGTTGCGCTTCGTCGCTTCGCTCTAAGCTTACGCTCACCGCAAATCCCCGAGAGCAAGCTCTCGGCTGCTTTGCTTATTTCGCGTTGCGCTTCTCGATGATTTCTTGCGCAATGTTTGGTGGGACTTCCTCGTAACCGTTGAGCTCCATCGTAGAAGCGGCGCGGCCCTGAGACATACCACGGAGATCCGAAGTATAGCCAAACATGTTTGCGAGAGGCACGAAGCCGGTGATAACCTTGACGCCATTGTCGCGGTCTTCCATCGCATCGATGCGGCCACGGCGAGCGTTAAGGTCGCCAATTACGTCACCCATGAAGTCTTCTGGGGTGGTAATCTCAATCTTCATAACAGGCTCGAGAATGACTGGTTTAGCCTTCTTGATACCTTCGCGAGTTGCGAGTGCACCAGCGAGGTGGAACGCGAGCTCGGAGGAGTCGACATCGTGGTAGCTACCATCATAGAGGGTTGCCTTAACATCGAGCACTGGGTAACCAGCGATAACACCACCTTCGAGGGTTTCCTTAATACCTTCCATGACTGGCTTGCGGTATTCGAGAGGAACGACACCACCCTTAATCTGATCGACGAATTCGAAGCCCTTGCCTGGTTCGTTTGGCTCAAACTTGACCCAAACGTCACCATACTGACCACGACCACCGGACTGCTTGATATGCTTACCCTGCGCTTCTGCGGTACCGCGGATAGTTTCACGATAAGCAACCTGTGGCTCACCAGTGTTGGCTTCGACGTTAAATTCACGCTTCAAGCGGTCGATAATAATATCGAGGTGAAGCTCGCCCATACCAGAAATAATGGTCTGGCCGGTTTCTTCATCGGTGCGGACGCGGAAGGTTGGATCCTCTTCTGCGAGCTTGCCGAGACCGATACCCATCTTTTCCTGATCGGCTTTGGACTTTGGCTCAACAGCGATCGATACTGGAGGATCTGGGAAGTCGATAGACTCGAGATGGATTGGATGGGCTGGATCACAAATCGTGGTACCAGTCGTGGTATCTTTGAGACCGACCACAGCGGCGATATCGCCGGCGCCGATTTCGCTAATATCATCGCGTTTATCGGCGAACATACGGACGAGGCGACCAACGCGCTCTTTTTCGCCGGTAGTTGCGTTCAGAATATAAGAACCGGAGCTGAGCTTACCGGAGTAAACGCGGATGAAGATGAGCTTACCGACGAATGGGTCAGTAGCAATCTTGAAGGCGAGAGCGGTAAGAGGCTCTTTTTCGTCTGCGTGGCGGACGATTTCTTCGCCGGTCTTTGGGTTTTTACCAAGAATTGCAGGAATATCAGTTGGAGCTGGCAAGAAGTCAGTCACGAGGTCGAGAACCTTCTCAACGATAACACCACGGCCATCGCCGCCGGTGACGAGGAAGAACTGACCATCAATAACGCGCTTGCGGAGAGCAGCCTTGAGCTCATCGAGCGTAATAGCGTCTTCGCCTTCGCTGAAGAACTTTTCCATGAGGGCTTCATCAGCCTGGACAGCTTCTTCGACGAGCATAGAGCGGTAATTCTTTGCCTTTTCAACCATGTCAGCTGGGATTTCGCCTTCAACGAGCTCGTGATCAGCGTAATCTTTGTAAGTGTAGGCCTTCATCGTAAGAAGGTCGACGACACCACAGATGTCCTTTTCGAAGCCGATTGGGAGATGAATAGCAAACGCATTCTTGCTCAAGCGCTTGTGGATAGATTCGAGAGACTTATAGAAGTCGCCGCCGATCTGGTTGATCTTGTTAACGAAGCAGATGCGTGGAACGCCGTACTTGTCGGCCTGGCGCCAAACCGTCTCGGACTGAGCCTCGACACCCATCTTACCATCGAAGACAACGACTGCGCCGTCGAGAACGCGAAGAGAGCGCTCGACCTCTGCGGTAAAGTCAATGTGTCCCGGGGTATCGATAATGTTGATCTTGTGACCCTTCCAGTAGGCGGTAACAGCAGCGGAGGTAATCGTAATACCACGCTCCTTTTCCTGTTCCATCCAGTCGGTCGTAGCACCACCGGTGTCGCCCTTGACTAGGTCAATTTTATGCTTGAGACCCGTGCGATAAAGAATCGCCTCAGAGGTCGTAGTCTTGCCCGCGTCGATATGCGCGATAATACCGATATTGCGGTACTTGGACAAGTCTGTAACTTTTTCTGCCATATATTCCTTTATTCTTTAATTATTTTTGGCCATTAGCAATAATAGCCTCTTTGTGCTTTTGGAGGTTATTTTAGCATATTTTTCTACCTCTTCGCAAGAGGATGTGGACATTTTCCGCCATTTATGGCATAATCGGCGCAATATTGCAGTTCTAGCAAAATAGTACATTAAGAGAGGTGATCAAATTGACTACAACAGCTAAAACTTCGTTCCGTAGAGAGTCTTGTATTATCATCGGAGATGGAGGAACTAAACACAACAAGAAGCTCAAATCTATCGGCGAAAAGCTGTGTAGAATCGGGCTAAAATGCATTGAAGAGTTCGAGAACGAAAATCCGTCCTCGAATATAGTCGGAACACTGGTTTTCAAGGTTGAAGACATGGGCGAATTCAAGCTGAATAATGAACATCTTTGCAGTTGTTTTGCGACGGCAAAGAAAGATTATTCGGATTTGAGCGCGCTCTATGAAAATCCCAATTACGAGCATATGGAGAATTTTTTCTATGCATCAGAAGGTAGGCGCCTAGAGAGAATTAGTATCCAAATGAGAATATTTGATGCTAATAAGCTTTTAGGCAGAGAGGGGCTCGAGAACGAGCTGGAAGCTCGCATTATCAAGGCGTTTTTAGCTTCGTTACCCTACGGTAATCGCTATCTTGATGATATCTCGAGACGAGCTAGGCATAGCACTGCGAGGTCCTACCTAATTCGGCACGGCTGTGCCAGTTACGAGGCTTTCAGTGGCGATTTAGTAAAGTACGGTTTTAGTCCCGAGATTGATGGCCGGATGCTTGAGAGTATCTGGGCCAAGTTCGGACATTAGAAAGAGGTGAAATATGTCTATTTATCATAGGGAGAGTTTTGTCTCCAACCTACCCGTTCACGACCACGCGTTAGACAAGAAAACGAACAGGTGTTTTGATGAAGTAGTCAATTTCTTGACAGAAGCCACTCGCAGGGCCATTAAAAGCCGCGAGAAGCAAAAGAAGAGCCATTGCGATATCAGAGGCAATGTTTTCTTCGACATTACGACCTACGCTTCTAGCACGCCTACGCCGATTTCTAGCCATTTCTGTCTGTCTCGCAAGTCAGATCGTTTCGACGACCATCATTTCAAGGATTTTTCCTATCATGGAACAACTTTCGTCGTGCCGCTTGGTATCGAGGAGTGCGTACTGCTCGTCAAGCCCATTTTCGTCCTTTGCGACGAGAATGCCCTGGTGCCGGACGGAAAAGGTATCGGAAGAGACGTCTCGACGCGATTGTTTGCAACCGCAAATCGTATGCTGACAGAAGTAGTATTCGATTGCCGCATTTATCATGACGTTTCCGAGACCGGTTCTATTGTCGCGTTATCTGAAAACGCAAAAAAAGTTCTCCTTGAAAATCGCGGTGCCAAACCTGGCGCCGAAGAATTCAAGAAGTTAGCAAGAACCTACGGTTTTGAAGGAGTCGCATACGAGTGCACATTCCTGGAGGCTCGTGAGGAGTTGCTAAAAGATGGCGAATTGAAGGGATCACCTTGAAATAACCCCGCAGTTAATGCGGGGTTATTAATTTGACCAGGGCTTGTTTTCATGTTAAAATATATCTATCGCAATTTGCGAAATTTTTGTTCTTTGAAAGAGGTGATTAAATGAATACGTTAGAGACAAAGCGTCGCCCTAAACTTCAGTTGTTTTGGGGTGAAGTTAATGCTTACGACGCCGAGCATATCGACAATCTTAATACTTTCCTCCACGACAGTTTTTTACCAGCTATTAGGCGACAGGTCAGAAATCTCGAGAGGCAGACCTACCTGCGAGACATACGTGGCATGATTCAATTTTCCATTTCTGATCACGGAGGCGATAATGACGAACCGTTGTTTTATGATGCTAACGGAGCGTATTATCGCGAAGGCCCCTTACCGGCGAAGACGGAAATGGATAGATATTACGTTCGTTTCCCTTTATTCTTTCATGGTACGACGGTCGATTTATGGCTGCAGATTGCAATCGCTGAGCTGAATTTAGGATGGCACAATCCCCATAATCGTTTACTCGCGGAGCGTTTAGGCCAAGCAATCATTCGGGACATCTACAGCAGGCTTCCCAATGGATACGGCAAGGGAGTTACAGAAATGAAGGCAATACCTTGGCTGATTAGAGTATATCCTTTCAGTGCCTTTAGAATGGAGGACGTAGTCGAATACTTGCAGGCGTTTGGAATATGCAATAAGCATTTGACTTCGCTAAAACTCAGAGATTTATGCGATAGCGGCGATTTAGTTATTGCTCCGCTCGACAAAAGAGACCGGAACCGTGCATATACGAACCCGAAGACCAGATATGCGCATACTAGCAATTTTGAGCCTTGGCTTAACCGACTCTAACACCTCAAACCACCCTTTATTGGGTGGTTTTTACTTGTTGTTTCTCTAGCGTAAAGTGATATACTGTAATAAATTGCAGAAAATGCAAAATTTGTACATTGGAAAGAGGTGATTTGGTTGGTATATTATCTGGGTAAATTCCCCGGTCTTTGTGATTCGATTGGCTATTCGCCTTTGCGTAGCGGCGAGCTAGAACTAGACGAGATTAACAAGGTTTCCATCGATACGAACGACCCCCATTGGAGATATCTTTTATTTTTAACCGAGAGAGCCCAGCTTTCATTTAGAAAACTGAGCGCTAATTATCGCGGGAAGGACATCATTGGCTATGTAACTATTTCCGTAACATGGAGCGGCGCACCCTCAACGGCTAAGCCATATGAAATCGAGCTGAGTCGCGGCGGCAACAAAAAGGTTCGCATCGAGCCTCGACGCCCGCCGATCCGTTTCTATCGATATCTCGACGATGGGACCCGCCTCACGGCAGAGATAAGAATGAGTCTTACTGATCCTGAGTCTGATTCTGAGGAATATATTACTTGTTTCGAGTTTTGCCTCGAGCAGCTAGTAATTCGCAAAGCTATGTATGTGCTCGGCACCCATTCTACGGGACGCGAGTCTCCATACTATCAGGCTAGAGTCGCAACTGCCGTAAACGTAATTCTGTCGTATGCAGCCAGTGGCGGCAAGCTTATCAGCGATTATTTCGGTTATTGCGAGGCTTATGGCTTCAACCACAGAATGGAGGATTTTTTGGAGGCCGAGGAGCTTGCTACTAAAATACTCAAATCACAATCAACGTCTAACCCCGCTTAATGCGGGGTTTTTGTTATACCGTTATCACGGTTTCGCCATTCTCGTCCGTCAGAGTCGAACGCGTCTTTCCAGTGAAGTCCAGATGAACTCGATAAGTCTTGTCCTTCAGCGTGCGCTCGAAGTCAAATTGACCGGTTTTCGTGATTTTGCGCACTTTTAGCGCGCCGTCTTTGATTACCGGGTCGCTTCGCCAGAGCTGGATGAGGCGAGAATAGAAGTTTAAAACAGACTCTTCGCGTGCGCTTTGCAGGACGTATTCGCCCCAGTCGATCGGTTGACGAGCATTATCGCGCGAGGTAAGCTTCACGATTGCAATCGCCTGCTCTTTTGTTTTTCCCTGGCGACGGAGACGGCGATAGACTTGGCGCGATTGCACGCCCGGATAATCTTGGATATTATTACTCAAATCAGCGTTCAAAGTGCCCAATTCCTGCCCCTGATAAATACATGGGTTATAGCTTGGCAACAGGAACTGCAGCATGGCGAGGATTTTTGGATTCGTATTAAACCGGCTCGGCGCACGCGGCGCGTCGTGTGATTCAAAAGCCATCGAGAATTTTGGTTCTGGCGCCCAACGTGATAGCTTCTTGAACCAGCGGCGGTAATTAATCGGCAAGACCTTGTCCCTCGTCGAGAAGAATGAATCCGCGATATCTAGCGTACCAACATTAAAGCTGGCGTTAAATGCCCGGTTTGTTAGCTCATGAAACTTACGTTTGCTAAAGAATTCACCTCCGACCGGCTCAGCAAGCGTGAATAGTTTTTTGCCCGCAAAGAGTCGCTCGAGCACCTTGATCGTGCGCGGTTTCTGATAATACATAAAGAATCCCGGCAATCCCGGAATATGACCCTTCCTGAGGTTAGATTCGGCGAGGACGTTTGCCGAGTCGACCCGGAAGCCCGCGACGCCTTCTTTGATCCAAAAGTCGATAATCGCCTTGAATTCGCGGACGACCGCCGGATTATTGAAGTTTAGATCTGGTTGGCACTGGTCGTAAAGATGCAAATAATATTCATCGCGCGCGGCGGAATAATCAAAAGCGGGGCCGCCGAAGAACGATTTCCAGTTGAGCGGTCGGTCGAGCCAAATATAGTAGTCCTTATACTTCGGATGATGCTGCTCGGAAAGCTTGAACCATTCGTGCTCGTTGCTAGTATGATTAATCACGAGATCAAGCAGAATCCCGATATTATACTTCTTCGCAACAGATATGAGATGGCGAAAATCCTTCATTTTCCCGAAGCGCGGATCAATCTTACAGTAATCAATAATGTCGTAGCCGCCATCTTTCCAGCCGCTCAAGAAAAATGGATTGAGCCAGATATAATCCGGGCCGATTTTGTCGGCAATTCGCGGTATCAGTGTAGCTATGTCGTTTAAGTCGCCCACCGCAGAAGGATATATCTGATAGATAAGCTTATGCTTACTCATACCTTGATTATAGCAAAAATCCCGCCTAGTCGGCGGGATTAGCGAAGATGTTTACGGCTACATAATTCTTAGTCGGCCTACGGCGATATTTTCCGTCAATTTCGACTAAGGTATTTTCCTGGAGTAATTTCTCGATGATCTTATCGACCAGACGTGCATCCAGGATGCCGATTTCATCAGCTTCAGCATAGACGCTGTCGATCGTAAACGTTCCATTCTTGGTTTTGACCAGTTGTTCGATCGTGAGCAGATAGCAGGCCTCGCAATTTTTGTCGTTCTCGATATGCTTATTAATCTTGCGCGCAATCTCCCTGATGATATCCTTAGCGATTCCGCTGTAGTCAGTTTTGTTCAAATCGACCGCATTAATCACCATTCGGATGTCGCAGCCCTTAGGCTCGAGCGGACAATAGACGTTCAGCGAATCATAGTAGTACTTATAACATCCACGGTCGCTATTCATTGTATAGGTCACCAAATGAACGTTCTCTTTTTCTGTGCGCGCCATGAATTCGATGCCGCCACGGATATTACTGCCGTACCTCTTCATTACTTCATCGAGTGTCTTCTCGATAATAGCTACGACTGATCCATAGGTATCTTTGTCGTAGAGGTCCAGAGTAACCTTTTTTAGTTTTACGTTTGACATACCGATTACCTCGCTTCCAATGTACTTTGCTTTTGCAATAGTTAGATTATAGCAGAAATGCGCAAACTATTGACTTTTTGAGCCGCTTATGCTATAATGGAATGTATCCTATACATCTGGAGGTGCACCTTATGCAGGTTATCTTAGCAATCATCATGTTCATCTGTTCCCTCTTCGGCTTTGGCCCAAAACAGGAAACAGCAAAGTCTTGGGCTTACCAAGATCCCGACACGGGAATTATCTATACTCAGGAAAACCCTGAAGGCATAGAACCTCTCGGACCCGCCATCAGGCTCAATCCCGAGACAAATATGTATGAGACATCTGACGGCCTCTCTTGGCCTGCTAACTAACAAAAAGCCCAGTTCCGTAATGGAACTGGGCGATTTTGTTTCTCAATATCGAGATTAACCGCGAGCAAAGTGTGCGAATGCACGGTTTGCTTCAGCCATACGATGGCAGTCTTCCTTCTTCTTGAAGGCAGTACCAGCCTGATTGTAGGCATCGACAATCTCAGCTTCGAGGCGCTTTGCATATGGCATGCCAGAGCGCTCACGGGAAGCCTGGACCAACCAGCTCATTGCGAAATGCAACTGGCGATGGCCGTTGATTGGGAATGGAATCTGGTAGTTAGCGCCACCGACACGGCGGGACTTAACTTCGAAGTCTGGGCTAACGTTCTTGATAGCGACTTCGAGAACCTCAACTGGATTCTCGCTCTTGAGCTTCTTTGCAGCACCTTCGATTGCGCTATAAACTGCGCGCTCTGCGACGTGCTTCTTGCCGTCGAGCATAGATTTATTGATCAAACGCTGAACAAGCACGCTCTGGTACTTGCGATCTGGAGAGACCTTGCGCTGTAAGCTAGCAGTAACTTTACGTGGCATAATTACTTATCCTCCTTCTTCGCGCCGTACTTAGAACGACCCTGTTTGCGACCCTGAACACCCTGAAGATCGAGCGTACCGCGAACGATATGATAGCGGACACCTGGAAGATCAGGAACACGACCACCACGAACGAGCACAACAGCGTGCTCCTGGAGGTTGTGACCTTCACCACCGATGTATGCCCAAACTTCCTGACCGTTGGTCAAACGAACACGAGCGACCTTGCGGAGAGCGGAGTTAGGTTTCTTTGGAGTCTTGGTAGTAACCTTGACACAGACGCCACGCTTGAGTGGAGCAGCCTGCTTGTAATAACGAGTTTTGAGCGTATTCACGATCGAACCGAGTGCAGGAGCTTTGCTCTTTTTTGCAGCGGTCTGGCGTGGCTTACGCACTAATTGATTGATTGTAGGCACAAAAAATCCTTTATTTAATAATTGATATTGCTGATAAAGCTCAATTTGTCCAGCATTAACAAAGAGAGCTTACGAAACTCTTGGGGTAATTTTAACAAATCTATCTGAAAAATGCAAGGGTTTAAAAAGAGCTGTGACATCATCGAAATTAATCACAGCTCGTCTTTGTGTATCTCGAGAAATACAAGTTCAAGTTCAATTAGCTTTTCAAACCAAGTATCCTCATCTTCTTCGAGGCCAAACATCTTTTTGAGCCACAGGAGCTGTTCGCATGGCTCATACTGCTTGATGATTTTCTCGTTTTTCTTGTATTCTGCGAGAACACGCTGAAAGGTACGTTCGTCCGGAAGATCGTCTTCGCTCAGATTCTCGCCGAGCTTTTTGTCGATTTTGCGGTGCAGTAACAGATGCAGGTCTCCTGGCATCATCACCGTAAATGCATTACGGACGTCGAAGGCATTTTGGCCTGCTCGCATCCAGACTTTCCTCGGATAAAGCATGTGGTGGCGAGTTTTCTTGGACACCACTTCGCAAACTTCGCCCAACTATACCACCCCCCTTCAATTGGGATAATTCAATTGTATCAAAATTTGCTAAAATATATCTTATGAAAGGCGAGAATCTTTGCCTGAGCTTCGGTGGTCAAAAACTATACGACAACTGTAGTTTTAATTTTGAGGCCACCGATAAAGTCGGTATTGTCGGCGTAAATGGTGCCGGTAAGTCGACGCTGATTAAGGTATTACTTGGCTTCGAAAAGCTCGATGAGGGCGAAATTACTCTGCCGAGTATGCGCGTCGCCTATCTGCCGCAGGAAATCCGCATTGATTCATCTCAAGATGACGTGACGGTTTGGGATTATATCGTCGACGGTCGTCCAGTCGATTCTTTGCAGGACGAGCTCAATGCCGAGTACGAGAAGCTCGCCAGGTATCCTGATAGCCAAGCAATTCTCGAGCGCATCAACCGCCTCCAAGATCTAATTGATTCCTACGATATTGCGAATTTCGACTACGAACTGATGAAGATTATCGAGAAAATGCAGCTTTCGGAGCTAATGGATGCGCCGATGAAGCAGCTTTCCGGCGGCCAGAAGTCCAAAGTTGCCTTCGCAAAGGTATTATTCGAGAATGCTGGCCTTTTGATGCTCGATGAGCCGACCAACCACCTCGACGCCAATACGAAGGATTTTGTCGCCAATTTCTTGCGTAATTACAAAGGCATGGTGCTTGTTATTTCTCACGATGTTCCATTTCTCGATACAGTCACGAATAAGACACTATTTTTGAATAAAACTACCCATAAAATGAAGACTTATCGCGGCAATTACACCGATTTCCGTCGTCAGTACGCCGCCGAGATGGCCGAGCAAGATAAGCGTGTCACCGAGCAGGAACGTGAGATCCGCCGTCTGCGCGAATTCGTGGAGCGTGCGCGAAATGCAAAGCGCAGCAATACTGCACTAATCAAGATGGGGCACGTGCGCGAAAAGGTCCTCGACAAGCGTCTCGCTGAGCTCGAAACGCGCGAACAAGAATATAAGAAGGTCGAGATTAACGTTTCTCCATCCAAGCAATCCGGCAAAACGCCACTTGAAGTCCAGAACCTGAGCTTCCATTATCCAGACGCCGAACCGATGTATGACAAGCTGTCTTTCCAGCTCACACGCGGCGAGAAGTTCTTGATTGTCGGTGAGAACGGTATCGGTAAGTCTACTTTGCTTAAACTTATTGTCGGCCAGCTTCACCCGGATGACGGCTCAATTATTTTCAGCCAAAACACGACGACTGCCTACTATGCGCAGGAATTTGAGATTATCGACGAGCATCGCACTGTGCTCGAGAATGTCCGCAATTACGATTTTACAGATACGGACATGCGCGGAATTCTTTCGAATTTCCTTTTCTCGGGCGACGACGTCAACAAGCCGGTTTCCGTATTGTCTCCTGGCGAGAAAGCACGCGTTGCACTCTGCAAAATCCTAACTCAGCGCGCAAACCTTGTGATTCTCGATGAGCCGACCAACCATTTTGATCCAGAAACGCAGAAGATTATTGGCGAAAACTTCCACGATTACGACGGCACTCTCATTATGGTTAGCCACAACCCTTCGTTTGTCGAACAAATTGGCATCACGCGTATGCTGATTCTGCCTTCCCATGAACCCGGCAAACCACTTGTTCCGGTAATCAAGAATTACTCCCGCGAGCTTCTTGAGTATTACTACTATCTCAACTCCGACCTAGTCTAGCCACCCTTGACTTCTGGCATAATCGGCACTATAATTAGCTCCTATCGTCCTTAGGGGCGATTTGTTGTTTTACATGTGGCATTCAGCCAAATACACCGGCCAATTCGTAAAATGAAGCGGCTAAATGAAGGAGGTTTTCGTATGAAGACAAATTCGTTAGTTCCACCCGTTTGGAACCTCAAGATTGGTAATGACTGGAGTCAAATCATAATGTTCGGCTCCGAGAATCTTACCGCGATGCGCGCCTATTGGCGTAACAAAGAGCGTGATCTCGGCAGTCGAATCAAGAGACTTCAGGGCGACATTGACTTTCTGAAAGGAGGCCCCAATAATCACGCTTCAATGACACAAATCGAGAGTATAGGCCCCGAGGACAGAGACACAACTTTCTGTCGTTGCTCCGGCTGTTCGCACGCCAAACAGTGCGGTTCCGCTGCCGGCCTTTGCCGCTGCGAACTGATGGCGCGCATCTCGAAAATTTGTCATTTCAAGGATTACAGTCACTGCAAATTCTTCTACTCCTGCAAAGACGGCAACAAAAAAATTGTCGCCGCTCTCACAGAGGAGAAGAAAGAGCTTTCGAGCGAGAAAAAACTCGTCAATGAGCACATTGCGGAGTTGTCAAAAGCAATCAGCGAAGCTAAGTCGAAACCGCTGCTGTCTTTCTTGCGCAATGAACATCATTTCACAGGTTTGAGCACAGCGATCGTCTTCGTAATTCAGGGTGGCGTCTATACCCCTTGCCGCGTGACGCTCGAATCGAAGTACCAGGATTACGACAACAGAGGCTACGTAACTTACAAAGAAGTAATTGATCTTTCTAATCTCACAAAAAAGCGGCCGGACGTTCACGCTGTCCAGCGTAAAAGCCCGCAGATTCTGACTTCAGAAGAGTATCATTACTTAATCGAGCATCCCGATTTTTGTAGACTCTGGATCGATGCGATTGACGACGATTGGCTCCGCAACGGTATTGGCAAAGCATTGAAAGTACTGTAAATGCCCATGAATAGTCCTGCTTCGGCGGGACTATTTTTATGCACGAAAAAGCGGCCTCTCGAATGGGAGGGGCCGCCTTTAAGATAAAGATAGCTTAGCCGATCTGTGTATAGATTGCTTCGAGATCCTTATTGTCAAACATGAATTCGATTCTCTTACTAGAAGAAATCTTCATTCCGTTTGCCTTGATGCACATGATTTTAGCGAGAGTCTTGACATCGATAATCCTAAGATTTTCGAGTCTTTCGTCGTCGCGTATTGACGTGTACACCAGCTCGTAGCCAGTATCGTCGAGTTCCAACTCGCCTTCCTGCACTTCGATGTTACCATTGTTAAATACAAAGATAACAACACGGGTGTTGCGATCGATTTCCTTGCGGATTTCGTCGAGCTTCGCTTTCGCGTCTCGTTTACTTGCACACACCTTCTCGATGTCGTCCTCGGTTGCACGCGTTTCCGCAGCAATAGCCGTAAACTTATCCGAGCAGGTTTTAAGCCTTGCCTCAATGTCTTCAATATCCTTACGGACATCTTGCATTTTGGCTACCTGTGTGCGGTGCTTGGCAATCAGTCTTATGCGCTCGTTCTCGAGTTCAATTACTGCGTCGCTAAGCTTCGCCTCTTCGGCGCGCAATCCATCAAGATTTGATTCGATTGCGGCTACTTCAGCCTTGGGGGCTGTTTCGCTATTGGTCACGTTGCTTGATTTGGCCTCTTTGTCGGCCTTCTTTTCGTTGGGTGCGGCATCTTTCGATGCCTTACTGGCCGCTTTTTTGCTAGTCTTAGAGTTCTCCTCGATTGCCTTTAAAATATTGGCACGTTCTTTGGAGTTCTTGCTATAGAGCTTGCTGACAAGGA
>JAFYZJ010000010.1 GCA_017548735.1 Candidatus Saccharimonadota bacterium
ACAGCTCGGACAAATGCCATTTTTCAGTCAGCCGCCACAAGCCAAACAGACCTTTTTTGGGCTATTCCGAATATATTTTTTACAACACTCACACAGTATTCCACCTACTTTTCCACAAGAAATACAGTAATGCGGGCAGAGTAATTCGCTTATGCAATTGAATATTGTATTTTTCACAACAATTACCTCCTTTTTATTGATTTTAGCTATAAGACCCTCTATAATAAAGCTTAAGAGTGTAAATAGTGGAGGAATGTATATAACTATGGCTCGCAAACAAGAAGATATGAGCTTAGACGATGAGCTCACTGCTGCCTTTCTTTCCGAAGATGGCAATGCTGGTCTAGCTGAAGAGGGATTGGTGGAATCCACAGAAAGCGCTCCAGCCGAAGAAGCAGTCTACGTAGAAGAAACCGCTACTGACGACAACTGGGAAGATGAAACCGAAAACCTTCCAGGTCAGCTTGCTGTTGATGTCTATGAGACTCCAACCAAACTTATTATCAAAGCTCGCACCGCAGGTATCGAGCGCAAGGATCTCGATGTTTCTATTTCCGATAACATCCTTACCATTTCCGGCGTTCTCAGCGGCGGCGAAGATGACAATGCTACGCAATGGCACATCCAGGAATGCTACTGGGGCGAATTCAGCCGCACCATCGCACTCCCAGTTCAGGTCATCGAAGACGGCGTCGAAGCTGTCCTCAAAGACGGTGTCCTTACTATTTCCTTCGAAAAGGAAAAGGTCGAAGAGCCAAAGCGCATCACTATTAACTAATAGTTGTCTTGTTAAATATTCCTGCTCCGGCAGGAATATTTTTTATCCCTAGTATTTGCACCAACAAAAATCCCCTCACCAATAGGCAAGGGGATTAATTCGCTATTTTATCCAGCGAGCGCGCCGAGCACGAAGTTAACGATTGCGAAGGCGAGAAGCACAATGATCAAGCCAATCACACCGTAGAGAATCGTGTCGCGAGCCTTCTTGGTCTTACCAGGATCGCCCTGAGAGGTAGTATAGTTAATACCACCGAGGATAATCATGATAACGGCTACGATACCGATAACGCCGATAATCGCATTAAGAATGACGCCAATCTGGCTTTCGAGACCGGTTTCAGCACCAGCCGTACCAGCTACCTGATTAACCTTGTCGAGCGCATTCTGTGCGCCGGAAGTGCCATCACTTGCGATTAATACTTTCATTCAATATCTCCTTTATTACTTAGCGAGAGCGCCAAGGACGAAGTTGACGATAGCAAAGGCGAGAATTGCAATCACGAGACCAATGATACCGTAGAGAATCGTGTCTTTACCTTTCTTAACCTTGCCTGGGTCACCCTGGGAAGTAGCATAGCTGATACCGCCGAGGATAATCATCACGACTGCAACCATACCAATGATGAAGATAACAGTGTTGATGATGGTGTTAACAACATTGTTCAAATCGCTGCTCTGGCAGGAATCTGGGTCAGAAGCAATCGTACCGGCCTGAGCACAGTCAGCGCTGGACTTACCGTAAATCGTACCCCAGTTGTTGCCATCTTTGTAGCGCGTACACTTAACTGGATAACCGTTTGGTGCGGTGCCAGCAGTAGTGAAGGTCAAGTTAGAATACTTCTTGTTTGCGCCAACACAGTCATTGATGCTTGCGGCAAACACAGAGCCGGTAACTACGACAGCCAAGAATGCTGCAATCGCGCCGCCTTTGATGATTTTGCTAATTTTGTTCATTTTTTCTCCTTTTAGAAAATTCTTAATTATATTTTAACATATTTATTAATATTGCAAATCTATTCTCTACTTTATGCTCCCCAAGACAAAGTTAACAATAGCGAATGCCAGTAGGGTAACAATCAAACCAATCACGGCATAGAGAATCGTATCGCGAGCTTTCTTGGTCTTGCCGGGATCACCCTGAGAAGTCACATAATTAATACCGCCAATGATAATAAAAATGACGGCAACAACGCCAATGATGCCAAAAACCGCATTCAAGATAACACCAATACTATCTTCGAGGCTTCTGCCATCACTAACATCACCAACCTGGCCGCCGATACCTTTAGCAACTACTTTCAAAAAATTATTCATTATTTCATCGCTCCTAAGATAAAGTTAACGATAGCGAATGCTAACAGAGAAATAATCAAACCAATCACGGCATAGAGAATCGTGCTCTTTGCGCGTGTCACTTTTCCAGGATCACCCTGGGAAGTTACATAAAAGACGCCGCCAATCACAATCACGATTGCCGCCACAATACCAGTGATTCCAAATACTGCGTTGAGAACCGTACCGATTTTATTTTGCGCATCCTCTTCAGTATGGCTGCCACAAATGATATCCTTATCTGGACCATCGTAGGTATTGCACATATCATCAGCATAGGCCGGCACCGCCATAAAACCTAATGCTGCAATGACGCTAGCTATTACTAATGCAATTTTCTTCATCATCCGATTGCTCCTACTACCGTATTAACGATTACTGCGGCCAAAATCACAATGATAAGACCGATTGACGAATACAAAATCGTATCGCGTGCAGTTTTTGCGGCAGACGGATTGCCGACGCTTGTAACATACTGAATGCCACCCCAGACAATCATAATCACCGCGATAATACCGCCCCAAACAAAGGCCGTATTAAAGATTTCCTTAATAAAGTCGCCGCCTTTAGACTTGCTAATCACGTCTGCAATCGCGCCACTGATGAGGGAAGCGACCATCACGAGCGCCATACCAATCACCGCATTCGTAACCGTCTTTTTGCCCTTAGCGAGTTTGCCTGGATCGCCACGTGCCAACATATACTGGTAGCCACCCCAAATTACCATCGCAATTGCAAGGTAGCCAATCACGCCGAGTATCATACTGACAACGTTCATCACGATACCCCAAATGAAACGACGCAAGTTTGTACCATCATCATCGCGCGTTGGTACGTCAATACTACAGGTACCGTCTGGTTTTTCGGTGACCCAACCATCATACCAGGCCCTGATACCCAAGAAGTGCGTTTGACAGTCTGCTTTCGGCTCTGCGGCAACATTTTTAGCCGGTAAAACTGCAATCCCTGCAGCCGCAATTGCCAACACTGCGCAGATACTAATAATAAATTTTCTCATGCTAGGCATCCTTCTTTCCGTTAATACTCGTTTCCGCACCCAGCATACTTTCCGTCGTATCTTCATTCTGAGGAATGAAGAAGTTTATCAATACCGCGATCAAACCCCATGCAACAATACCGATAACAATTTCAAACAAACGACGCTTTGCCGTAGTTACCTGCGCCTCATTATCGCGCGCCGTCATCATCATAACGCCACAGATAACAATACCAACCGTACCGGCCACTACAACTGCACCGGTCATCACGCCGATAATAAAACGAATGAGCTGCTTAATGCCTTCGCCATTGCTGTCCGGATTATCTTTATCACAGAAAAGACCCGGAAGGATAGAAGTACATTCGCCAGTATCCGCCGGCGTTTCTTCGCCCGAAGGGCTCGAACCTCCTCCTGGCGCCGGATCGCCTTCGCTGCCTCCGCCGCCACCACCACCAGGGTTAGTATTGTTCTGATTGGCGTTCAAATATGCCTGATATTGTTCCCAAGTCGAATAATACATCCAGTTATTATTACCGCTCCCATACTTGCAAGAAGATTCTCCGGGCGTACCTATAGCACTAGCGCATGGGTCGACATGACTCTTACCTTGCTTAATCTCGCTCATTACGTTTTCCACGAAAGCATTTTTCTTATTCTGGACAACCGTTTCCGTGTCACTAGAAACAGAGGTAATCGTGGTTCTATCAAAAACAGCCTTGAAACATCCGTTAGAGTGAGAAGTCGACGCGCTTCCGCCATCAGGACCACATAAATATGTAGAGCTGATCGGCTGACTACTACTGCCGCCACCATATACTGTGGTAGTGACCTTTGAACTATAATTGTCAATTAATACTATGTGAGCACACCTTTTATACTCCGCCTCGCCCCTAGTAGTGCCACTATGGGTTGTTACGGCCGTACACCATGTTTCCGCATAAGCATCTCCAGAAGGTACAACACCCACGGCGATAGCGATACTCGCAACTATAGCCCCAGCAATTATTATTCCGATTTTTCTTTTCATATTTTTAGCCTAATAAAAACCTATTATTCTTAAGTCAATTATAACATAATAATTTTTGCAAAATCACCCCTTAAATTCCTGTGCAAAAAACGGGCCTAAAATTGCTTATAAATACTTGACTAAAATGCTTATGTGTGCTATAATAGATACGTTATGGGCAAGTGTATTAAAAACATAGTCCTATCTGTTATGGCCGCTGTATTTGGTGCATTAGCACTATCCGGTCCGGTTTTTGCTACCCCTGCCACGGTGACTGAGCCTACTGATACTCCAGAAACTACTGTCATTACCCCTGTTGACACTCCAACCGATGCTCCAGTCGAAACTGCTCCAGAAACAACTGAGACTACCGAAACTACCGGGGAAGGCCAAACCTGTTACGATCAGGTTGGCAACCTTGGCTGGCTCGTCTGTCCTGGTACTGGCCTCTTGAGCCGTATCATTGATGGCGCCTACGGCCTCCTTACTCAGGTTATTCAGGTAAATCCTATCCCGACCGATCAGGAGTCGCCATATTATATTGTCTGGGAATACTTCAAGAACATCACGAACCTCATCTTCGTCGTCTTCTTCTTGATCGTCATTTTCTCCCAGTTAACTGGCGTCGGTATTAATAATTACGGCATCAAAAAAGTATTGCCGCGCATTATTATTACGGCAATCCTCGTAAACCTCAGCTACATCGTCTGTACGATTGCTGTCGATATTAGTAATATTCTCGGTAATTCGCTCCACGGATTCTTTATGCACGTCCAGGATGTCGCCATCCAAAATGGCACCATCCCAGCTGACGTGAAGTCTACTTCCGTTGCTGCTATTACTTACGCAATTCTCGGTATCGGTGCTGCCGGTGCCGCTGGCACTGCACTCGTTTTTGCTGGTAGCGTCGAAGGTCTCCTCTGGATGCTCGCACCAGTTCTTCTTTCTGGCGTTATCGCCGTTCTTTCTGCGCTTATTATTATGGCAGCCCGCCAGGCACTCATTTATCTCCTTGTCATGATCTCTCCACTTGCCTTCGTTGCTTACATGCTTCCAAACACCGAGCAGTGGTTCAGCAAATGGTACAAACTCTTCGCTCGTATGATTTTGTTCTATCCAATGTTTAGCGTTCTTTATGGCGCCTCTCAGCTTGCTGGTCTCGTTATCATCGCATCAAGCGACAACCCATTCATGAAGGTTCTTGGTATCGCTGTCGAAATCGTCCCACTCTTTATGTCGATTCCACTCATGAAGATGTCTGGCACCGCGCTCAACAAGATTGACGGCATTTTCAACCGCATGGTTTCGCCGCTCACTGGCGCAGCCGCTGGTTTTGCCGCCAGCCAAAGCGCACTCGCAAAGCAAAAGGCTCTTGCTAAGCAAAACCCAACCGCGCCACATACGCGCCTTGCTCAGTATCTCGAACGCCGCCGCGCACGCCGCGAATATGATACTGCTGCCGCATCGGAGGCAATTAAAGAAGAGAACCGCAGGTACGCTGAAGATACCATGTACTCTGGTAGGGGCGATAACAAGCGCCTCAACCGCCGTGGTAGAACGGCTTATGATCGTGGTCTCCGCCACATCGAAAACGAAAACGCCCACCGCGAATGGTTAGCCGACCTCGATGAAGGCTTCGGCGATAAGGACGATAGCCGTATTCGCAAGCAAGATCGCGCTTGGGTCAAAAAGACTAATCGCGCCTACATCCATGCCGTTGACCGCGACGAGATGATTAGAGATCGCCAATCTAGTATTACACTCAAAAACGAGCGCGAACGCGCCGAACGTCTCCGTAACGCCCTTGGCGAACATGCCAATGATGGCTACGAGATAACCGAGGACGACGAACGCATCCGCAAGCAGGTCAGCAGCGTCTTCCGTATGGACGATAGCAAATCCTTCTATAAGGCACTCGACAAAGAACGTCTCAGCTTTAAAGATAAGAGCATTAAACTCACCGCTGCCGAAAGAGGCGTTCTTGATAAAAACAAGAACAGCCTCAACGCCGTTCTTGCGGGTTCTATTTCCGCTAAACGCAAAGCCGACGCTACAGACAAGAGCACTTATCTCGAACTCTATGACGATTCTCCATCTGGCCCAAGCAACGAGCACAACCTTATCCATGCTATCGAAACCGATAACTATAACTCCATGGCTGCCGCCCTCGAAATTATGGCTAAGCGCGGCGACTACGGCGATATCGATAGAGTTCTCCGCGAGAACTCTCAGAAGCTTGTTGGTTCCGAGCATCTTTACACCCAGAAGGTCCTTGGCGATACACTCATCAAGATGAAGGCGGACGATCCATATCTCTGGGCTTACGCAAAGAACAATATGATTCGCCGCAGTATTAATACTTCGACGAATGGCCTCGTAGGCTTCATCGATTACGCAACCTTCTTGTCTAACCAGAAGCAGGCTGGCGATACTGCCGAAGACTTCGATAAGGTTTCTTTCTCGCATATTCTTGAAGGCCTCAAAGACGGCAAGATCTTCGCTTCGGCCGACCGTACCGCATTCAAGGGTGTCTTGAAATCCATCCAGGAAGGCACCGTTCCTATAGACGACAAGGGTAAACCAAAGATCCTCGTCGAACCGGTCAAGTTCGCCCGCTCATCGCTCTGTTCTGGCGCAATGGATGGTGAGGCTCTCGATAGCTATGACAACCTCTTCACGCTTGGCTATAATGCTAAGAACAAAAAAGAGCACCTTGAATTCATGGAGAAACTAAACGATCCAGACGACAAGGTAGCTAAGACTTTTGTGAAGCACAAAAAACAAGTTGAGGCTAACCTCGAAGAGTTCTTCCGTGACATGGCTGTCTCTCAGCTCGCATCTACAAAAACCGCTACGCTCGTTCAGTTTAACAACGCTATGAACGCTATGGATAACTGGGAAGATGGTACTTATGACACGTTGACTATTGAAGGCAAGGAATACTATCTCAACCATCGCGTCAAACAATTACTCGAAGACAAGGTCAAAGACCTCAACCGCCACAACATGGCAGGCACGCGCTCGAACATGAATCCAGTCGTGCGCAAGCTTCTCAATATCAACGGTCACGACGAAAACTACCAAAACTAAAAAAGAGCCTCTCACCGGGCTCTTTTTTGATTGCGTTTATGCTAAAATAATAGTATGGCCCAGTATAAGGTCCCGCAAGATGTGGAAGCCGACGATAAGCTTATCGGTCCTTTTAGCTTCCGCCAATTTGTCTACCTGATGATCGCGGGTGGTCTGGTTGCTGTTGCCTTCGTTTTGTTCCAAATTTTCCCAGTCCTAGTCATTGTTCCAATTCCATTTATTCTATTCCTCGGCATTCTTGCTTTGCCGCTCAAAAAAGACCAGCCAATGGAAACCTATCTTTCTGCTGTGGTCGATTTCTATCTCAAGCCGCAAAAACGCGTCTGGATGCCAGGGCAAACCGACGCCACGATTACGATTTCCGCACCAAAGAAAGAAGAGGATAATCGTACCAAAAATCTTAGCCAGGAAGAGGCTTCACATCGTCTATCCTTCCTCGCCGATATCGTCGATACAGAAGGTCATGCGATTAAGGAAACAAACCTCAATCCAGACTTCGTTGCCGAAACCGCCAATACTCAAGATATCTTCGACCAAGGCCAGACCTATAACCTCGATCAGCGCCTCGAGCAAAGCACCGAAGCTCGCCATGAGCAGCTCGTTCAGCAAATGCGCAATGCTATTAATAATAAGAGTATTGCCGGTGCTGCTACGCCACCGACAATTTCTCACCAAATCGCTACACCAACTCCAGCACCGGCTCCTGTTGTGCCGGCCGCGCCAGTTCAGCCAGTTGCTCCGGCGCCACAAGTCGCCGCACCGCGCACCGTTGCTGTGCCAACTCCAGCCGTCACGCCGACCCCACCGGCAAGCGCTGCAGCCCCGGCAATTGCGCCACCAATTTTCGAGGACGTAAAAGAAGGTAGCAGCGCCGTAATTCGCCCAGACGCAGATGAAATTCATCAAGCCTACGAACAAATG
>JAFYZJ010000011.1 GCA_017548735.1 Candidatus Saccharimonadota bacterium
TCGTTTATGTCACGAAGAGCGGCGATACTTACGAGGGCATCGCAAAGAAATATGGCTCAAATCTCGATGAGATTATTGCGCGCAACGACCTCGAGAACACAAATATTAGCACCGGCATGATTTTACTCTTGCCTGGTGGCACTTTGCCGCAGACTGAACGTCCAGAATATGTCGCGCCGCGCCCACGCAACAATGGCGGCAATAGTGGCAATAGATATACCGGAGGCTCGTCTGTTATTCGCTTCTCGGATAGTGGTATCCGCCACAACCGCTTCCAGGTTCACAACTATGCTTATTGGAAGAATATGTATTATGCTACGAAGTCTTGGCGTAACCCAGGTGCCTTCGGTAACTGTACTTGGTTCGCCTGGTACTGGCGTCGTGCAAATATGCCAAGCAACTACTGGCTCCCAACCGGTGCAATCGGTAACGCGCGTAGTTGGGCAAGCTTCCTTGGCGCACGCGGCTTCGGTGTCGGCAAGACTCCGGCCTATGGTGCTGTGATCCAGACTTCGACGAGCGGCTACGGCCACGTCGGTGTGGTTGTTGGTGTCAACCAGGGCGTTAATATTACGATTCAGGAAATGAACTACGCTGGTCCAAACGGCAAGTACAACATCGTTTATCAGTCGACCATCAACTGGTCTGACGCCGTGAAGTTTAACTATATTTACGGCCGCTAGTCTCTAGCGAAACCGGCAAAAATATGTTAAAATAATAGTATGTTTGTCGATACAGCGAAAGTTTATATCAAGGCCGGTAAAGGTGGAAACGGCGCGATTTCTTTCCGCCATGAAATATATATCCCGAAAGGTGGCCCAGATGGTGGCGACGGCGGGAAGGGCGGCGACGTGGTTTTTGTTGCTAGTAAAGATTGCGATACCTTGATTGATTTTCGTTTCCAGCCGAAGTTGATTGCCGAGGATGGCAAGGCTGGCTCTGGCCAAAAATCCAGTGGTAAATCCGGCAAAGATCTTGAAGTTGAAGTTCCAATCGGTACGGTCGTGAAGCGCGATGGCGAAATCGTTGCCGACCTTACTTTTGATGGTGATCGCCAAATTGTCGCACATGGTGGCGACGGTGGCTATGGCAACTGGCATTTCCGCAGCTCGACTCGTCAGACGCCAAAAATCGCTGAGCTTGGTAACCCAGGCGAATCATTTGATGCTGAGCTCGAATTAAAGTTGCTCGCGGACGTCGGTCTCGTTGGCTTCCCGAATGCTGGTAAGTCTACCTTCCTTTCGGTTGTTTCGAATGCTACGCCGGAAATTGCCGACTATCCGTTTACAACGATTACGCCAAATCTTGGCGTCGCAAAGGTCGACGACCATAGCATTTTGATTGCCGATATTCCAGGTCTCATCGAGGGCGCTTCGGACGGCAAAGGTCTCGGCGACCGTTTCCTTCGTCACGTCGAACGCACGAAGGTGCTTTTGCATTTGATTGATGTTTATTCTGAAGATGCCGGCAAGGCCTACAAGGATATTCGTGGCGAGCTCGCGAAGTATTCCGATGCGCTGAGTGAACGTCCAGAAATTGTCGCGCTTACAAAGTGCGAAGGTCTCGATGAAGAAATCGTGAAGATGCAAATGCAGGCGATTTTGAAGATTAATCCAGATGCGAAAATTTACGCTATTTCTAGCTCTGCGCATCAGGGTTTGACCGATGTTTTGCGCGCGCTCTGGCAGGTGATTGAGGCTAGCAAAGCTGAAGAAACTGCGCCAGTTGCCGCTGAAGAAGAATCTGATATTCCAGTCATTACGCTCGAAGTCAAAGAACAGAAGCGCCGCGCGCGCCATCAAAAGTATCAGATGGGCGAACGCAATGCGATTCAGCAACTCGATCCGCAGACCGATTATTCCGACGACGATTTTGAAGACTAGCTCTTGACGAATAAGCATAAACGTGATAATCTAGCTTTAAGCTGGTACGCTTCACGGGGTTCCACTGAAATGTGGACAGTGTGGAGACTAGAAACAAAAATAAAAACAGCGGATTAAAACAAACAAGCTTTGTGCCCCAGGGTGGGCGCGTAGCAGCTCTAAAATACTCCTCGTAAAGAGGAGTTTTTTAGTAGTGAACGATGAGTAGGCCGCCGGTGCGAATCTGACGCGGGATTGATTCCGACCAATCAATAATCGTGCTTGGCAGGCTGCCGCCGGCTTTGCCGGTCACGATGCCGTCGAGCATCGGTAGGCGTTCTTTCGCTTCGTCGGCGCTTTTGCATGGCGCTTCGCCGCGCAAGTTCGCGCTCGTGACGAGCAGCGGGCCAGTTTTCTTAAGCAAGCTCAGCATGTAACCGTGCGCCGGAATGCGAATACCGATCGTATCAAAGTTATCGAAATATGGGTTTTTGAAATCCGGGTTCTTTTTGAGAATTAAAGTCAATTCGCCAGGGAAATAGCGGCGCGCAAAACTCATTTGCTCACGCGTGACGATGGCGAAATTTGGAATCTCGCTGACGTTTGCGACCATCATCGTAAGCACCTTGCCGCTGTTAATTGCGCGATCCTTAAGGCCCATCAGTTTTTTAATTGCAATGTCGTCGTCATAGCGAACGGCGAGACCGTAGACGGTTTCGGTCGGCACGGCCAAAATACCACCACTCGCGAGGGTGGTTTTTGCTGCCTTCCAATCTGTCCTTGCAATTGACTTCATATCTGTACATTATACCACAAAACGCTCAAAAAGTCAATAATACTGCTTTTGCTTATACTCTTATATAATATAGATATGAGCAAGTTGAATTATGATGGGCCGGTTGTTCTAGTCGTTCTTGATGGCGTGGGCATCCGCGAAAATGCCAGTTTTAACGCCGTCAAAAAGGCGCATCTTGAGACATATAATTCAATTCTTGAATCCTATCCGAATATTGCGATTAATGCGAGCGGCAAATGGGTCGGCATTCCTGATGGTGACATGGGCAATAGTGAAGTCGGCCACAACGCGATGGGTGCCGGCGAGATCGTTTTGCAGCGCAGCGCTGCCGTCGAAGAAGCAATTATGGGCGGCAAAGCCTTTTCTGAGCCAGTTTGGCAAGACACGATTGCGCGCGTGAACGGCAATAATTCGACACTTCATTTTATGGGCATTTTTAGCGACGGTAACGTTCATTCGCATATTGCCCACCTCGAGAAAATGCTCGAGCAAGCGCACAAAGAAAATGTCAAGCGCGTGCGCATGCATATCCTGATTGATGGCCGCGATGTTGCGCCAAATAGCGAACCGCGGTATATACAACGCATTGAAAAATTCGTCAAAAATCTTGGCGAAGCTGATTATAGAATCGCAAGTGGCGGTGGTCGTATGGTCATTACTTGTGATCGTTACGAAAACGATTGGGGCATGGTTGAGCAGGGTTGGCGCACGCATGCACTTGGCGAGGGTCGTCAATTTGCAAACGCGACCGAGGCTGTCGAAACCTACCGCAAAGAGCAGCCAGGCCTCCAGGATCAATATATGCCGGCCTTTGTGATTGCCGAAAATGGCCAGCCAATCGGCACGATTAATGATGGTGACGCGGTAGTTTATATCGATTTTCGTGCTGATCGCGCTATCGAAATGGCTCAAGCCTTCACTTACAATGATTTCCCATACTTCGATCGTATTCGCCGTCCAGACGTGCGCTTTGTCGGCATGACGGAATACAATGAAGACCTTCATGTTCCGCAGTACACGCTCGTCCCGACGCCACATTTCGAACGCCCGCTCAGCTTCCATTTGGCCGACCTCGGTATTGGTCAGTACGCTATTTCTGAAACCGTCAAGTTTGGCCACATTACCTACTATTTCAACGGTAATTCTCATACAATTCCGGCTAATGAAGTCGAGGAAGAGGTCCCGTCCTATACGGAGCCGTTTAATACACGCCCATGGATGAAGTCGGCAGAGATTACCGACAAGCTCGTCGAGGCGATTGAGGGTGGTAATTATGAATTCCTACGCGTTAATTACCCGGGTGGCGATATGGTTGGCCACTTCGGCGAACTCGAGCCAACTGTTATTGCGATGGAGGCAATCGACGTCTGTTTGAAACGCATCATTGATGCAGTTAATGCACGCGGTGGCGTCACAATCATTACGGCCGACCACGGCAATGCCGAAGAATTGATCGACGAAAAGGGCAATCCAAAGACCTCTCATACTACGAACAAGATTCCGTTTATCCTCGTGGACGAAACGGAGAACGCGAAGAAATATCATTTCAAGAAAGGTGAATTTGGTCTCGCTAACGTAGCGGCGACCGTTGCGGATTTGCTTGGCGTCGAGCCGGCCGATAACTGGCAAGAATCAATGCTGGAGATAAAAGGTGAATAATATAATCGCCGTTATTGTCGCTAACGTTCTCGCGGTATTTGTCATTGGCTGCGCAATTAAACTTTTTGATATCGGCAGCAGCTTTGCAGCCTTGATTCAAAAATACGGCGTCTACCTCGCAATTTTGCTTGGCGTCGCTGCGGCCTTTGCGCTGATTCTGCCGGATCTCATCGAAATCGCGGAGCCAAAAGTTATCGCCTATACTGCGATGGTAATGGTTTTAGCCTGTAGCTTCCTCGCATACGAATTCAGCATTTTGCGCAAAATGTTCCTCGAGCCAAAACGCAAAAAATCCCGCAGAAAAGGCCGCGCTTCGCGCTGGTCGGTTGCGTTTGTGACGGCGATGGACGTCGTCTCTGGATTGATAGTTGGCGCGACGGCCGGCATTTGCTACACGCTCAGCTTCGGTACCGGCATTATGGTAACTTGCGCGATTATTCTATTTCAGATTCATATTAAGGTCGACCTTATTGATCGCTACTGGAAAGCCTTCTTTACGCGCGGCGAGAATATCTTTATTCTCGTCACCTCGCTTCTCGCGCAGCTTGCCGCTGCCTTACTTGTCTATTTCTATGCCGATCCGCGTTATCGTCTGATGGGTGTCTTTATTTCGGCCGGCTTCGGCTACTTGCTCTACCTCTGTATTAGCCGTTTCTTTATGATTGCGAAATCTCACAAAAAACGCTAAACTATAACCATGAAAATCAAGAAAGCCATTATCCCGGTCGCTGGCTGGGGTACCCGTCGTTTGCCTATTACTAAAGTTATTGAAAAAGCTATGCTCCCAATCGGCAACCGTCCGCTCGTGGACTATGTTGTTGAGGATTGCGCAAAGGCTGGCATCGAAGACGTCTATATTGTCATCGATGAAAAACCTTTCTCGCAGATCAAAGCTTACTACGAAGAGAATGCCAAGCTCAACAATTATCTCGTTGAACGCGGCAAAGCAGATCGCCTCAAGCTCGCCGATACTAGCCGCGAAGGCCTAACGATTCATTTCTTTGTCCAAAAGGATGTCGATAGCCGCTATGGTTCCGCCTGCCCGGTCGCGCAGGTTGTCGAAGAATTTGGCATCGATGAGCCAACTGTCGTTTTGATGGGTGATGACCTCGTCTATAATGCCGACGGCTCTTCCGACCTCGCTCGTCTTATGGAGCTTATTCAGGAACCAACCGATTCCGCGATGCTCGCAACCGAAATCGATCCAAATGACGTCGAGAAGTATGGCGTCTTAAAGGTCGAAGACGGCAAACTCGCCGGCATTTACGAAAAGCCAAAGAAAGAGGAAGCCCCAAGCAACCTCATCAATATCAGCAAGTATATTATGTCGCCTGCTTTCCTTCAGCGCATCGTGAAATATTGCCACGACAACGACTTTGGTCCTGGCGATCAGGAATATCTCATTACCGATCCAATTATCGAGCATATCAAGGCTGGCGAAAAAATCTACGTCATGCCAATCAAGGGTGAATACCTCGACGGCGGCTCAGCCGAAGGCTGGCTCCACGCAAATAACGTTGTTTGCGGCGGTAAATAATGCGCATTTCCGTTCGCGTTAAGCCTGGCACGAAGGGCGCGACGCGTCTTGAAAAACGGCCCGACGGTAGCTATGTCGCATTTTTGCACGCCCACGCTCACGATGGGGAAGCGAATAAGGCTTTACTCGAGCTAATCTCGGACGAATTTAAAGTCCCAAAAACTAGCATCGACATTGTTGCTGGCGCCAAATCTCGCAACAAAGTTATTGAGCTGTAAAAAATACAACATTTTATTGCGCTAATGTATAGACAAAATGCTCCACAAAAACTTAAAATATAAATAAGCATTAAAAAGTGGAGTGTAATGTGAAAGAAAGAAAACGCAACGTTTTTGGCGTGCGACGTATCTTGTCCGCAGTTTTCGCGGTCGGTTTTGTTGTTGCATTGCTAAGTACAATTAACGCCTTTGCGGCGGCAAACTTATTCAAGATTCAAAACGCTGAGCTCAGCGACTTATCAGCTGGTGCTACTGGCGCAATCTCCACTTTTGACGAAACAAACATCGAGAGCAACGTTACATTCCACAAATTAGACGACTCTGCAAAATACACCATTACACTCAAAAACACAGACAGCAAAGATCACGTCATTCAATCAATTACCGACGACAACGACAATCCTTACGTTTCCTACGAGTATAGTTCCTACGCCAATACGGTTGTCAAAGCAGGCGAGAGCTTCGACTTCGTTGTAACGGCAAAGTATGCCAACGCCGTAACAGATAAGAACGCTCGCGCGCAGGCGACGAACGTGAAGTTCTTCCTCCAGTTCACCGACATCGAAGAACCGGAAGTAATCCCAATCACGCCAAATACCGGCGATAACATCATGCTCAGCGTCGCGATTCTTGCTATCTCGGCAACTGGTCTCATTGTCTGCGCCGCTATTGCAATCAAGCGCAACAAGAAAACCGCTAAGTATCTCGCGGTTGTTATCGTCGCGGTCGCAGCTGTTGCAGTGACGGCTGGCGTCAAAGCTGCCACGGTTGAAATCAATAGCATCTCCATCACATCGAACTACGGTCTCTATGACAAATCTGTCGTCACTTGGACTGACGCTAATGGCGATGAACACGAAGAATTCGTCCCCTATAACGAACCAGCAAATATTCAGGACCCAGATAAACCTGGCTATATCTTCACGGGCTGGGAAGACGAAGACGGCAATCCGGTCGATCCGAGCGAGCCGATTACTGAGGATATCAAAATCCATCCGACCTTCCGCGCCAACAAGTATACGATTAAGTTCGACGGCAACGGCGCAACCGGTAGCATGGATAACATCGAGATGACCTATGACGAAGCTAAGACTCTCCCGGCAAACACCTTCGTTCTTACTGGCCGTACTTATATGGGCTGGGATACCGAAGCGAATGGCTCCGGCGTTCATCACGACGACCAGGCTGAAGTAAAGAATCTCACGACCGAAGATAATGGCGTCGTTACGCTTTATGCTCAGTGGTCCGTTAATCCATTCTTTATTAACTACGATGGTAACGGCGCGACGAGCGGGGAAATGGCGACCACGAACTGTGATTACGACCAGAGCTGCATCCTCCGCGACAACGCCTTCTCTAAGCCTGGCTACCACTTCACTGGTTGGAAGTATAACAATAACGATTACGCCAACAAGGCGGACGTGAAGAACATTATCGAATCCGGCACAATCACGATGGTTGCGCAGTGGGCGGTCAATCACTATACGATTGTCTTCGATATTAATACCGACGACGCGAGCACTACTGGCAACATGGCCGATATGACTAACCTCGAGTACGACCACGACTATACGCTTACCGCCAATGCCTTCGCGCGCACGGGCTACAATTTCGGCGGCTGGAATACCGAGATTGACGGTCGCAACTTTGGCCTTTCAGATGCGCAAGAATTCCATAATCTCACTACTACGGACAACGCAGTTATTACGCTCTATGCGCAGTGGAATCCGATTCATTACACAATCGCCTTCCATCAGAACTCCGATGGAGTTACTGGCAATATGTCGAGCCAGGTCTTCACCTACGACGAAGCAAAAAACCTTACGCAAAACGCCTTTATTAAGAATCACTACAAATTCATGGGCTGGACTACAGCAGCGAACGGTACTGGTACCAAATATGATGACCGGGCAAGCATCTTTAATCTAACGACCGAAGACGGTGCAACGATTGATCTTTATGCTCAATGGAAAGAGCGCACGGCTTATCTTAAAGGTACGGTTAATAATTCTTGGGGTAGCGCCGGCGATATGATTAGATCCTTGCAGGGCTATTCGGCCGCAACTTCATTCAGCCATTACGAAGGCGAGCCTAATTTTGACGAAATCGGAACGAAATATAATATGGCTATCAGTTCATCAAACTTCCCGGTCTATACTTGGATAGATGGCGAAACAATCTACTGGTGGAGCGAAGCTGAAACGATTTATGCACACGAAGATTCTCGCAACTTCTTTAGTGGTCTTAAGAAGGCTGAAACTATCGACTACTCAGGATTCAACTTTAGCCTAACTAAGAATCTTGCGGGCTTCTTTAGGAATACAGCTGCTTTGAGCACGATTGATTTGTCGCCGCTTGCTGCCGCTAACCCGACGACACTTGAAGAAATGTTCAACGGTTCGGGTATCGCGTCAGTTGATTTGTCGCCGCTCAACGCTACGCAGACAACCAATATGAAGGGTATGTTTAATAGTGCTACTGCGCTCGAGACCGTGAATTTGTCGGCTATCGACACTACTAACGTGACAGACATGAGTTATTTATTTAGCGACAGCACTAATCTTAAGAGCGTAGACTTCAGCCATAATAACCTATCGAGCGTAGAGGATATGAACCATATGTTCTATGGCGACAAGAAACTCGAAAGCCTTAATTTCGCGGGCGTAAACACGCCAAATCTAAAAAAGATGAGCTGGATGTTTGGCGGCGCAAAGATTGCAAGCCTAGATCTCAGCGACCTTGATACTGGAAACGTTACGCATTTCGACGAGTTATTCTATTATGCAGATGTCGCAAACTTAGATATTTCAGGATTTGATACGCAGAACGCAGCTACATTTGGCAGCATGTTCACCGCCTTTAACGCCCATGGCCAAGTTCTTGATCTGTCGCACTTTGATACGACAAGTCTTAATGGTAGTATGTATGAAATGTTCAACAGGACAAATGCTAGCGCGATTGACCTTAGCAGCTTCGACATTAGCGCTGAGAGAGCCGCTAACATTGGCATGGCAAACATTCTTAACATTTCCAATAATGTCGAAACTATTTACGCAACAGAAAAACTACATCTCCACGACTATAGTTCCGTCCCAGATACAAACTTGGGTGTACCGATGGACTATGGCGGCCAATCTAAACTCGTAGGTGGCGCCGGCTCGACCTTACGTCAGCTTACATTGCTTGGACTTTCAGAATACGATAAAGCCCGCATCGATGATCCGTGCAACGGCAAGCCTGGCATGTTTGCCGTGAAGAATGCGCAATATATTTGCTATAACGCCAATATTCCTAGCGGCGAAACCGGTGCCGGGGCTCAGGCTGGCGAATATCTCACGGTCGGGACTAATCACCTCAAAGATGATGCCTTTACCCGTCAAGGCTATACCCTCTTAGGCTGGGCAACCAGCGCCAACGGCGACGTTGTTTATGCTAGTGGTGACGAAATTACTATTGCCGAAGAATCCAAGACGCCTCTCGAACTCTATGCGCAGTGGTATAGGCTCAACGCCACCCTCGACACCGGTGCAAACGTTAATACAATCCTCAAAAACCTCGCCACCGAGCCAACCGCCTTTGAGCACTACGCTGCCGGCACGCCAAACTTCGATGTAATCGACGGTGAGCAAGATATCGCCCTCCCAACTTCGGACGTCCCGGTTTATGCTTGGTACGACACTGAATCTACTAAGATTTACTGGTGGTCTGAAGCCGAGAAGCCAAAGATGAATACGGATTCTTCATCATTCTTCGCTGAGATGTCCAGTGTGACATCAATTGATTTTGAGGGATTAGATGCTAGTAACGCAACAAATATGTCTCATATGTTTAGAGGAACGGGGCTAACAGATATAGACTTTAGTAAGTTGGAATCACAAAATGTTACAGACATGAGCTATATGTTCCATGGCATCAAAAAAACGAATATGCTAGATGTAAGCAAGCTTGACACTTCTTCCGTAAAAAATATGGCGAGTATGTTTGAAGGCGCTAGCTTTACTTCGGTCAGCTTCCTTGATGCATTAAACCCATCAGCGTCAAAGTTCAAAACAAATGAAGTTACCTCAATGCACTATATGTTTAAGGATTCAACTAAGCTTACATCTCTTGACTTATCTAGTTTTAACACATCAAACGTTAAAGACTTTTCGGGAACTTTTTATGGCGCAACTGGACTAAATGCACTCAACCTAGATGGTTGGGATACTGGAAGCGCCACAAGCATGTATATAATGTTCAATGGTGCGACTTCACTCACTAGACTAGATTTAAGGCATTTCAACACTAAAAACGTTACGACAATGCAACAAATGTTCGAGGGCTGTTTTAATCTCGAATATCTCAATGTTTCTGGATGGTCAAATGAGGCGGTTAAGAACATGAGCTACATGTTCCATAAAGTTGGTAATTACAAAAACGGCGTTGAAATTATCTTGACTGGCTTTAAGACTCCTGCGGCTACAACCATGGCCTACATGTTTAGCCGTGATGTTACTGAATTGGAAGCTCTTGATTTAAGCAGTTTTGACACATCAAATGTAACAAGCATGTCTTCAATGTTTGGTGGAGGAAGCCAGGGGAACGGGACGTTCTATAATGCTAAGATTAAAACTGTTTATGCAAGCGACAAATTTGTTACTACCAATGTTGATCCGGAATCAAATGTATTCAACAATACGACTGTAATAGTTGGTGGCGCCGGCACCACTTGGAGCCAGAAAACTGCGGTCTTTGCTCGTATCGACGACCCAGACAACGGCAATCAAGGCTACTTCACACTGAAGGGCGCTCGCTATATTCGCTACATGGATAATGATGGTGACGACACTAACAATGAGGCTAACTATGCCCTCATGACTAGCCACTATCTCACAAATACCGGCTCGCTCAAGACTAACCAGTTCACTAATGCCGGAAAATCGTTTGCTGGTTGGAATACGGCAGCCGACGGCTCCGGTGATAGTTACACGGATGGCCAGTTGATGTCAGATCTCGTCGAGTCAAAGACTCCGCTCACGCTCTATGCTCAATGGGATAACAGATCATACCTACAAGATGCAACTGCCGCATCGCTCGAAGAGCTCGTCCCAAATAGCGGCGACACTGCCACTCTCTATGATAGGCGCGATGGGGAAGCATACACTATTGGCAGGCTCGCTGATGGCAAAGTTTGGACCCTTGACGACCTTCGCCTCGACCTCGTCGAGACACCAATGAACAAGCTCGTCGGCAACACTAACGCTTCTGAATCTTCGCTCGCTTACCTTAAAAATGGCGGCGGCACTACAGGCGATCAGTACGCTATAGATGGTGTGACCCTCTGGGCAAACAATCAAGCCGGCTCCTATTCTCGACCAATGATCTATACCGGCAAGAAAGGCACGACCGTTACTAATGGATATACTGGTACAGTAGGTATATATTACAACTACTGCGCTGCATCCGCCGGCACATACTGCTATGGTAATGGTACTCACTCTGACCCTGATAGTGGCGTCACTAGAATCAGCCAGCTTACAGATGATATTTGTCCAAAAGGTTGGCATATGCCGACATACGAATATGGCTCAAGAGCAGCTGATCTCAATGGAATGACAGCATCATATTCTAATAGAGCTAATATTATAAATGCCTTCCATGCTGCGTTTACAGGCGCTATTGACGAAGACGGTGAAGTAACTGCCTTAGGGAATAATATCTATGTCTCCTCATCTACGCCAGAAGCTCGCTGGAGCCCACCTTATATGAGTATTAGTTACGATTTTAGTGCTTACTACTTCTACCTACCCGCCACATGGGGTAAATCCATTCGCTGCGTAGCTGACTAAGCAAAAAGCTTTAAAAAACTGCCACTTACGCCTGGCAGTTTTTTGATGCTGAATTATAGAATCTTTTCGTCTTTTATTTCATCCGGCAGATAATTCTTGTCGAGCTTGAAGCCGGCTTCCCATTTTTGGCCTTCGCCAAAACCGAGATCTTTCATGAGTTTCGTCGGGGCATTGCGCAGCCAAATTGGCACCGGCAAACCCATCGTGCGACGCGCCAAATCCTGCGCCTTGTACCAAGCATCGGTCGTCTCGCGCGACTTCTTTGCCTTCGCGAGCGCAGTCGTGACGTGCGCGAGAATGAGACCACTCTCCGGCATACCAATTCGCTCGACCGCCATGAAAGCATTGAGCGCGAAATCGAGTGCGCCGTTGCCGGCTAGGCCAATATCTTCGGAAGCAAAAATCACCATGCGGCGTGCGACGAACTTTGGATCTTCGCCAGCATTGAGCATGCGTGCGAGATAGTAGAGCGCTGCGTCGGCATCGCCGCCACGCATCGACTTAATAAACGCAGAAATATTGTCGTAATGGTTGTCGCCCTTTTTGTCGTAACCTGGCACTTTGCGACCGGCCGCTTCGAGCACTTGTTCGACGCCGACTTTCTGTGACAGGCTCAGTGCGAGTTCAAGATCGCCGAGGGCAGAACGAGCGTCTCCGCCGGATAGTTCGGCAAGATAATCAATCGCGGCTGCCGTGACGCGCTTCGTTGCTTTTTCGGCCTTAATCGCGCGCTTGAGGACCGTAATTATATCGTCTTTGCTGAGATGCTTCACGACCACGACGCGACTGCGGGAAAGTAGCGGGGAAATCACCTCGAAGCTTGGGTTCTCGGTTGTCGCGCCAATGAGAGTAATTAGACCGGATTCGACGTGCGGCAAAAAGGCATCCTGCTGCGCCTTATTAAAGCGGTGAATTTCATCAACGAAAAGCACGGTGCGCTGCTGCAGATTCCAGTTGCGTTTCGCCGCTTCGACGACTTTTTCGACGTCTTTTTTGCCGGCCGTAACCGCGGATATTTCGACGAAATCCGCCTTGAACTCATTCGCGATAATGCGCGCGAGCGTCGTCTTGCCGGTGCCTGGCGGGCCCCAAAAAATTATATTCACCGGCTCTTGCTTACGGACGATTTCGGTGAGGATTTTGCCGTCGCCAATAATCTCGTCCTGCCCCACCACCTCATCGAGCGACTTTGGTCGCATCCGTTCGGCTAGCGGCACTCTATTGTCCATACTTCTCCTTCAGAACTTTGCGTGCGGCACGCAAGATTGCAATCTCGCGGGCGGTAAAGAATTTTGCCTGATAAACCATATTTGTCGTGTCGACTTTTTCGACCGCGGCGATTGCGTCATCAATCGTATCGAACCATTCGAGCTCAAAGCCATCCTCGGCCTCGTCTTCCTCGAGTTTGTTCCCGACGAATTCGGTCGCACGCGCAAGGAATGCGTAGGCGATATTGAACTGTTCAAACTTGTGGCGTGTTTCGTGTGTGTAGCCAAGTGTCGCGAGCGGCTCAATTTTCCAGCCCGCCTCTTCGATGACTTCGCGGTGCAGTGCCTCGGATATTAGCTCGCCCTCGTCGATGCCGCCACCGGGCAACTTGTAGTAGCCGCGATTTTTAGCATTCATTAGCGCCACGCGGTAATCTTTGTCGATAAGTACTGCTCGGCTTCCAGAGCGCGTGACGAAAGTCTCCTCGTCGCCGTCTTCTGGCAAACCAAAATCTTTGTCGCGGAACCGCGCGATACATTCGTCCGGCACGATATCGATATGGAAATCCGTAAAAACATCATGTTCGTTGAAATTGAAATAGGCATCAACGACTTTGCCACGGAAAACTTCTGGCATCCAGTGCTCGTCGTCGCCCCACATTTTGTTGTACGGTAGGGAATTAATATCGTACCAGCCCGGTGTTAACTCGTCGCTTTCGGTTGGCTCGCCGTCGAAATCTTCGCTCATATAGACATGCGTAATAGCAGTTTCTGGTTCACCCTTATAGTAGAGATTGCGAAAAACAATCGTACCAACTTTGTGTGCGCTATGAATTTTGACGCCGACTTCTTCTTCGGCCTCGCGGATCGCGGCCGCCTTTGGTGTTTCGCCCGGTTCGACTTTGCCGCCCGGCTCAACCAGTTTTCCGGCGCCAAAACCGCGCTTTTTGAGCCCAAGGCAAGTCTTGTTGTCGCGTTTCAAAATCATTAAAGTCAGATGTCTAGCCATACTCTTATAATACCACAAACTATCAGGGGTAATTATTGACTTTTTGGCCAATCTGTGGTATAATGTAAGTATATTTGACTTTTGCGTCAAAAATACATTGTAGGAGGTGTCCTATGTTCTTTTTCAGCAGATTTTTTAAGAGAAGGAGACACGTATCGGACGAATACGGCTATCTCTGCCAGAGAAACAGAGAGTGGCAAGCGCTCGAAAATGAGCGCGATAAAGCCATAGCGGAACGCAATGAGGTTTTAGCGGAAAACGAAAGCCTGCGCGCGGCTTTAGCCAAGTATGAGCCGAGCATTCCCTTGGTCAGACCTGGCTCACGCGCTGAACGCCCGGAGCTTAAGCCCGAGCCTCTCCCGTTGAATGGGTTGATCTTTGAGGTGCCCGAACCCGAGGAACCCAAAGATGAAGCACAGGCCTTCACTTTCGTTGAAGCGTCCCATGCCGTCAAGAAGCCCGCCATTTCTAACGGCAAAGCATTCCACATCGTCATCGATACAGATGGTACGGTACACGAAAAGGATACTCCGGAGCCCGTAGAAGAGTCGGAGCAGAATCACGAGACCCCCACCACCGAGCAGGCGGCAAAGACCGCCATCACTCCGCTCCATCTACGCCAGAATCAGACAGGCGTCGGAGAGGGATAGTTTCCTTTTCATCAAAAAAGGCCCCCGCATATGCGGAGGCCTTTTATTTGGCTTATTTCAAGATGCTCTTGAGTTCGTTTGGTAAGACGATGACCGTCTTCTGGGAAGGATCGGACGAAATTTTCTCGAGTGTCTGAAGAGTACGAATTTGAATACCACCTGGCGTGCGAGCAAGCAAAGATGCAGCGTCGGCCACGCTCTTTGCGGCAGATTTTTCACCTTCTGCCACAATGATGGCGGCGCGGCGTTCGCGTTCGGCTTCGGCCTGCTTTGCCATGGCGCGCTTCATGTCGCCCGGAAGCTCAATATTCTGGAGCTTCACGTTCTCGATATCGATACCCCACTTATCGGTTTCCTTGTCGACGATTTCCTTAATCTGGGCGGAAATCTCGTCGCGTTTAGAAAGAAGCTCATCGAGCTCGAAGTTACCGGTAATATCGCGAAGAGCTGCCTGAGCGAAGTTGGTCGTCGCGTAGATATAGTTCGTTGTCTCGAGCAAAGCCTTGGACGGGTCGAGCACGCGGAAATAAACAATCGCATCGACGCCGACCGTGACGTTGTCCTTGGTAATCACTTCCTGCTTTGGCACGTCAATTGGTGTCGAACGGACGTCGACGCGCTGCATTGTCTGGAAGTATGGCACGATGAGGCGAAGGCCTGGATTCTTGATGCCGCTAAATTTCCCGAGCGTAAAGATGACGCCGCGCTCAAACTGGCGCACGACGCGGCAACCTGGCAAAATCAAAAAGATTAATACGAGGAAAAATACCCCGACAAATGCCCCCAAAATTTCTAGTGTATCCATAAAACTCCTTTTTAATTATTATACTATTTTGTGGTGAGACCTGCATTAAGCATGAGCTTGACTTGCTCCCAGTCGTTGTCGGCGTTCCAGGTGCCGGCCATGCCGGAGACGGTGTACTTGTCGAAGACGAAATACGGCAAACCCTGGGCGGTATTGTAGGCGCGGCGTGTGTTGTTGTCGAGCTCCTTCGCGGTTTCTTCTTTTTCGACGCACTGAACGAACTGATCTTTATTAAGGTTGGTGCCGTCGGCGGCCTCATAGAAGTAACTGAGCTCCAAGTTTGGAATGTGGCGCGGGCTGTCGCGTTCGGCGCCGATGCCCTTGGAATGGTAGTCGTCGTAGAGTTTGTTGATGAGATTATAATAATAATCCCAGAAATTGTTTTGCTTGGCGGCACAATAAGCGGCGAGGCCGGCCGGGCGGCTGTTGTTCGAGTGGCCGTTCTCATAATTCATATCAGTCACGCGGATTTCGAAGAGGATTTTCTTGTCCTCGATGTAATCTTTGTCGAATTCTGCGAGGTGGGCGCTGACAGCGTGCGAGAACTTGTCGCAGTACGGGCAGAAAATGTCGGTATACATAATGTAGTGGTGTTGCGCGGTCGCTGGATCGCCCTTTGTCATCGCGGCATTCCAGGTGTTCATATCGTTGTTTTTGCCGGCATTCAGGACCATTAATGCGACCAAGAATCCCACCACTGCCACGAGGGCTCCGATTCTAATTGCTTTTTGCATGCGTCTCCTTTGCTTTTTCACTGCTAATAATGATGTAGTCGATGTAGCCTAGACGAATAATCGTATAAATCATCAGGATAAAGGCGATAATAATAAGGATGAGCCCGATTTGTTCGGCGAGTACGGCCGCGCCGGTGCCGGCGATCGCCGAGAGTAGAGCAGATAGTAGACCAACTCCACAACTCGGACAGCCTAGCGTAATAAATCCGAGAATCGCAGCGATTGTGCCGGTGCTCGCACCATCAATTGCTTTGTCGCGTTCGCGGTTCTTCCAGGTAAAAACGAGCTGCATAATAATCGTACCCTGGAACAGCGACATAAAGATGATACTGACGCCGTAAAACGAGGTGAAATTATCGAGAATGTCGCGCCAGACCCTCCCGAGCACGCCGAGCTTGTCGCCGAGCGGCAGGCCGGACCAGATTAGCTGCCAGTTTGAACCGCCATCACGGAAGAAGGTGAGGAGGTAGAGAAAAACGAGGAAAGCCAAAATCCCGACAATGAGATAGCGCGGCTGCTTAGCGAGCTCCGCAAGGCTCAAGATGGCGAATTTTGTGCGGTCAGCGACCGTTTCCGCTATTTTTCGGATTGCCATAGCCCGTGAATATTACAGAACGCGTAAGCGCGAACCTTGCCGTCCTCGGACATCTTTGAAAACTTCACAACTGGCGGAGTAGTGAGGCCGAGCTTCTGGATCTCGACACGGGCGCCATCGGTGAGGGCGACCCACTCGATGCGGTGCTCAGGGGCCATCGCGTGAAGCTGTAAGCCGACCTGAACGGTCGTATCATTCTGATTAATATCAATGATTGGGGCATGTTTTTCGCTACCTTCAGTGCCATGGACGCAATCCAAGATTTCCATACCGGTACCGCAGCAAGTCGGACGGACGTCCGGATCAATCATCACCATAAAAAGGTTACCGCAGGTATTGCAGCGATAAAACTTTAAACCTTCTTGTTCTCCCATAAACCTCCTTAATTAATTCTATTTTAGCGTATCGGGGGCGTTTTTTCTACTCCCAACCGTATAATTATTTCACAATGTTTTCGAAAAAAGTAAATAGTTTTTGGCGTCTCCACCCCTGTTATGATGGGCAAATATAATACAATGAAAACCAAAAAAGTCAATGTTGACGAAAATAACGCTTGCGCATAAAATAATAAGCAAGAGGTGTTTGTCGGACAAGGCGTTGAGAGTCTTGCCGGACAATTTAAATGAGTCTCATGCGAAAGGGACTTATTTTTTTGCCTCGGGGTATGTTAAAATATAGCCATGGTGCGTTGGCGGAGCAGTTACGCAGAGGTCTGCAAAACCTCGTAGACCAGTGCAACTCTGGTACGCACCTCCAAGATTATTTAGGTATCTTTGCCCGAGTGGCGGAATTGGTATACGCGGCGGACTTAAAATCCGCTTCCTTTACCGGATTATGAGTTCGAGTCTCATCTCGGGCACCAATAATATCAAGCGGTGTTCCTACCGCATTAATTTTTATCAAAGGGAATTATAAATGGACAAAACTCCAGCCCCAGCGAAAGCTGATAAGAAAAATGAAAAACTAACCGGTTGGCTTGGTGCCTTCGTCGGTCTCACCTCTCTTGGTGCAGCCTGGACGGTGATCAACCTCTTCCGCAACAACTTCGATATGCTTGGTGAGTGCGGCAAATCGAGCATTCTCTTGAAGGCTTTTTGTAAGGATATTACGCCACCACTCATCGCCGAGATTGTTGTTGGCTTCATCTTTGTTGCTCTCGCTATCTTAGCTGTCGTTTTGGTTTCTAAGCGCAAGAAGATCGCGATTCCATATGTTATCGCATTCGAATCGGCTGTTTTGGCTTGGAACATTGTTGACTTTGCAATCGCAAACGCCGTTCTTGGCCCATGGGCTGCAAAGACTAACGTTAATATTACTGGCACGCTCGTCGTTAGCCTCGTAATCTCTGTTATCCAGGCTGGTATCTGGATTCCTTACTTCATCCTTTCGAAGAAGGCGAAGCAGGAACTCGACCAATAGTTTCACAAAAGACCTCCTCGGCGGAGGTCTTTTTTTGTGTTTTGAAAATGAAAACCGTTTTCAAATTCGGATAAATGCACTACAATAAATATATGACATATAACACACGCCAAAAGAATTCCATCACCGAGCTCATCTCTGAGCAAAGTCAGGAATTTTCCGTCAAAGATATCTATAACGAGCTGATTCGCCGCGGCGAAGACCTCGGCCTTACCACGATTTATCGGGTGGTCGACGAACTGACCGAAGCGGGGAAGCTACGCAAGAATGTCTCGGCGGACGGTGCGGTGCGTTATCAGTATCTTGCCGACTGCAACCATCTCGGCCACTGCTATTTGAAGTGTCAGCACTGCGGACGCCTCAAACATGCGGATTGCCATTTGGTTAGACAGCTTACGGATCACGTGCGCGATGAGCATGGGTTCCAGGCGGACGAAAAACAGATTATTATTAACGGAACTTGTGAGAGGTGCATAAATGAAAACTAAACATATTGCTTATATTCTTCTCGCCGCGGCGGCGGTTGTGCTCGCGACGATTTTCTTCTGGCCAAAACCAGCCAAAGAGCGTGGCACGATTATTTCGTCCTCCTTTATCGGCATGGATTTTGCTACTGCCGTCACGGGTGAAGCGACCGCCGTTTTGCCTCTTTTGCCTCCTAATGCCGATATGCACGATTACGAGCCGACCCCGCAGGATGTTATCACGATTCAAAAAGCCGAACTCTTTATCTATATCGGTGGCGAATCTGAGAGTTGGGTTGAGCGCCTACTCGAGGACAACGAGATTTCGTCCGACAAGACGCTTCGCCTGATGGATTTCGTGGAGCCTAAAAAAGAGGAGCTCAAAGAGGGTATGGAAGCCGAAGAGGAAGAGGGCGAAGAAGACGAGTACGATGAGCACATCTGGACTAGTCCGAAAAACGCCGTGCGTCTCGTGAATGCTATTCGCGACAAACTCACGGCCATGAATTATGCGGACGCGAAGACCTTGGAAATAAACGCAAAGAGGTATACCGACCACCTCGAAGACCTCGACAAGCGCTTCGCTACGCTTGTTCAAAACGCAAAGCGCAAGACAATCATTGTGGCCGATCGCTTCCCATTCCGCTACTTTGTCGACGAGTATGGTCTCGATTATTATGCTGCCTTTCCGGGCTGCTCCGAGCAGACCGAGCCGAGCGCAGCGACGGTGGCAAACTTGATGCACCGCGCAGAAGAAACCGGCACCACGATTATCTTTAAAACAGAGTCTAGCGATGGTAGACTCGCGCGGACGGTTGCCGAAGTGACTGGCGCTCAGGTACGTGTGCTCAAATCTGGCCACAATATTACTGCCGATGACCAGTCTTCGGGCAAGAGGTATGTCGACATGCTAGAAGATAACTATTTTGCGCTCAGCGAGGCCTTGAATTAATGGCACTTTTAACGCTCGAAAAGGTACGCCTCGGCTACGGCGATAATGTCGTGATAAGCGACGCCAATATTGCGATTAACAGTGGTGATTTTGTCTGTATCGTCGGCGCGAACGGCTCCGGCAAATCGACACTCGTGCGCGGAATTCTTGGGTTAATCAAGCCGCAAAAGGGCGAAATTATTTACGGCGACGGCCTCGATCGCACTCAGATTGGCTATTTGCCGCAGGAGACGCGGGTTGATGCGAATTTCCCGGCGACGGTTGAGGAAATTGTGCTGACTGGCTGCCTTGGACATATGAAAATGCGCCCATTTTATTGCCACGGCGAGCACAAACATGTCCACGAAAGCCTCAAAAAGCTCGGTATCGACTCGCTCGCAAAGAAATGTTTTGTAGATTTGTCTGGCGGTCAAAAGCAAAAGGTTTTGCTTGCGCGCTCACTCTCGGCGACGAGGAAGTTGCTTATTCTCGACGAGCCATCGAATAATCTCGACTACAAGTCGCGCAAGAGTTTTTATGCGGCGCTCGCAAAACTCAATCACGAGCATGGTCTCACGATTATTATGATTACGCATGACCTCGACGCGGATGACTTAATTGGCAACAAGGTTTTGGCGCTCAAAGAGGGTAGCGTGACGCTCGAAGACACGCAGAAATATCTGGAGGCCTACAAATGATTTTCGAAATGTTCCAGTACCCATTCATGCAGCGCGCCTTGCTCGTTGGTTTATTTGTTGCAATTTGTGCGGCGCTCGTCGGTGTTTCGCTCGTTTTGCGCAAGAACTCGATGATTGGCGACGGCCTTAGCCACACTGCATTCTCAGCCTTTGCGCTTGCGACGGTTTTTGGCTTTGCGCCTCTGTATTTTGCGCTCCCGATTGTGATTTTGGCGAGCTTCTTCGTCCTGCGCCTGAGCCGCAATCGCAAGATTCACGGCGACGCGGCGATTGCGGTGCTGTCGGCCTCGAGCTTGGCGCTCGGCACCTTCGCAATTTCCGTTACAAAAGGCGTGAATATCGATCTCAATAGCTATCTTTTCGGTAGCATTCTCTCGGTTAGCTGGTTGGATGTCTGGCTCAGCGCTGGTCTTGCCGCGCTTGTTGTGATTCTATATTTCTTTGCCTATCACCGCATTTTTGCGATTACTTTTGACGAAGAATTCGCGCGTTCGGTCGGCGTCAAGACTGGTCTTTATGATGCAATTTTTGCCGCAATTTGCTCGGTCGTAATTGTACTCGGCATGCGTCTGCTTGGCTCGCTTTTAATTTCGAGCCTCATCATTTTCCCGACCCTTACCGCAATGCGCTGCGCTAAGACTTTCAAGGGCGTCGTGGCGGCTTCGGTTATTATCTCTGCTGTCGCCTTCGTGACCGGTCTGGTTTTGTCGTATTTCTGCGCCGCGCCAACTGGTGCAACGGTGGTGCTCGTGAATCTCGCCGCCCTTGTTTTGGCGCTGTTTGTCGAAAAAATCCGAAAGGGCTAGCATTTCGCCCGCGGCTGTGCTATAATCTAATGCAGTTGCGGGTTTAGCTCAGTTGTTTAGAGCGCTTCCTTGCCAAGGAAGAGGTCGAGAGTTAGAGTCTCTTAACCCGCACCATTTTTTATACCCCGACAAGGGGTTATTTTTGTGCCCAAAATTGACTTTTTGAGGCATTTATGCTATAATTGCAGGATAGTTTTAGGACCGCACATTTACAAAAAGAAATGAGGTGATTTGTTTGGATTTAGCAGCAGCAAGAAAACTTGAGGCAGATTATAATTCTGCCCAAAAACA
>JAFYZJ010000012.1 GCA_017548735.1 Candidatus Saccharimonadota bacterium
TACGAAGTAGCGCGCCGGATTGTCATAGTAATAAAGCGAATAATAACCGTCCGTAATCATGCCGACTGGGCTAATTTTATTAATAAGCGGACACATTTCATCAAAGACAATCTTCATGCCACCGAACATACCGGCAAACAAACAACCAACCATCGTCACAATTACAACGATGACATTCTTGGCCGATTCATTAGTCTTAAAAGTCACAGACAATAGCATACCGAGCATCATTGCTGCGAGCGCACCAGCGACAGATAGAAGCATAATCAGACCGATGTTACCGCCAAACTCAACGCCGAGAATAAAACGCATAAATACTATCAGCGCGATTAGCGAGAAGAGTAACATCGCATAACCAGCCGCAAGGCTACTAATGAGCATCGTGCTTTTGCGCGTCGGCGCAATCGCCACGCGCTTACCGCGGTTTGACAAATTTGGCAAACAACGATTCGTAAGCTCAACGCTCAACATCGCGCCTTGCATACAGGCCATTGCAATGAGCGTATAAAACTCAATCACGACAAAATTCATCACGTGCGAATCGTCCTTAATATTCGGCTGGGAATTTGAAATAATATCCATCGCCTTCATATAAATTTGCGCCGCACTGACGCCCTTATTTTCCGGTTTTTCGGTCTCGGTTTTTATCACATCTTCCGCCATTGCGGACGTTTGCGAGATTTGCTCGGTGACGGTTTTTAGCACCGTCTGATTCGTACCATTTGCCTTAATTTTGACATGCGCCTGCGCGTCTGTTATATACACAAAACCTTCAATTTTGTCATCGTCGAGCAACTTTTCCGCCTCGTCCATACTGACGTACTGCGTCTTAAACAGTCGCTCGTCACTATTCTCATCACTCAATTGATTAAAGGCCGTACGGAACGCAATGTCGTTCTTGAATTCTTCATTATCAACAACGGCAATATCGAATGCATCGAACGTATCGTAATCATGCAAGCGCGCAAACGCGAAGTTGAACAGAATCGCCAAAATGAACGGGAAGGCCAAAGTCCAAAACACCAAAGCCTTGTTCTTTAATAGCGTTCTGAACGCGTATTTAAAGTTATGCCAAAACATTAATCACGCAGCTCCTTGCCGGTTAGTTCAAGAAATACGTCATTAAGCGTTGGACGTTCAGCAAAAATACGACTGTAATTAATCTTATTGTCTTTGAGATAATCAATCATACTGGCAAGGTTATTTTTGCCTTTACCAAACACGACTTTTAAGACGCCGTCTTCATAGACCACCGCATCAACGTTCTTAATATTCTCAAAACCAGAAAGCTGTTTTGGCGACAATTCGGATACTTCAACCGTAACTTTTTCTTCAATCTTCGCGAGCGCCTTGAGCTCATCGTTCGTACCCTCGGCAATAATCTTGCCGTGGTCGAGAATAATCACACGATCGCAAAGAATCTCTACTTCCTCCATGTAGTGCGTCGTATAAATAATCGTCGCGCCATCGTCGCGGAGTTTCTTGATACCTTCGAGAATGTTGTTGCGGCTCTGCGGATCAACTGCAACCGTCGGCTCATCCAAGAAAATGAGTTTCGGTTTATGCGCAATACCACACGCGATATTCAAACGGCGGAGCAAACCACCAGACAATTGCTTCGGATACTGGTTCTTGTTATCTTCGAGACCAACAAGCTTCAATGCGTCTTCAACATACTGCGCGCGTGTTGCTTTATCCTCGACGTAAAGACCACAGAAATAGTCGATATTGCCATAAACTGTCAGCTCGTCAAAAACTGCCACTTCCTGAAACACGACACCGATTTTCGCCTTAATATCATAGGCGTCCGGCGCCATTTCTTTACCAAAAATCGAAATCTTACCATCATCAAATTTGAGCAGGGCAAGAATACAGTTCATCGTTGTTGTTTTGCCAGAACCATTCGGACCCAAGAGGCCTAAAATCTCGCCCTCCTTGACCGTCAAGCTCAAATCGTCAACGGCCTTGTTTTGCTTATAGCTCTTCGTTAAATGCTTGACTTCAATAACATTTTTCATTTGTTTTTCTCCCAGATTTTGCGAACCAAGCTCAGCGAAAGCGTCGAGAGCGTAAAGCCAATCACCGGCACTAACGAACTCAGCCAAATGTTTTGAACCCGCGAAATCGTGAACGAATAAACGACCACAACAATATAAGTAAGCGCTGCGATGCAAAGCCTACGCGTCCAGCTAGTCTCCCAAGCTTTATCGGTTTCAACTCGTTTATTGCGTGCCTTTATGGCATCAATTTCTTTGGCCAAATCTTTTTCACTCATATCTATTATTATACCAAAAAGCCCCGCTACTTGCGGGGCTCATGAGTCAGTCAACCCAAAAGCCGTTTTCCTTTAAAACGGCAATCGAATTATGCACCAGCTCCTCGGTCCATTGTTCATTCGTGAGGCAACCATTCCATACCACACCGGTTTCAATATGGTAACCTCTATCATCAATGAAGACGATCCAACCAAAGCCAGTTTCCGCATCGCTCCGATTCTCGCCACCAGTTGTCGCTTTAATCCAGTCGTCGCATTGGTCTGGACTGGCTTTTTCGCCTACCACAATCGAAACAGAATGAAGGTCCCTAAACTCAGTCTTCGAATAACGTGCGCGGAATGAAAAATGGAAATCGGTTCCGAGTTCACATTCACACTCAGAAGCGAAGCGCTTAAGGTGTTCTATGATCGTTTCTTTCATGAGTTCGAGCATAAAGCTAGCTCGCTCATCGAGCTTTACTCCACTGTCGCGCTTCTCGCATACGAGGAATTCTTTTCCCATCTCATCACCTCCTTGCGAATGGGACTTCTAAAATACTTACCGCCATCATGCAGCACTAATTATTATTCTTATAACATATTTTCCAAAAAATGCCAAAATGCTATAATTACAGATATGTTCGCAAAAATCGACAAACTAGTTCCGGGCGGTCAGGGCATCGCTACACTTGAAGACGGCAAGAAGGCCTTTATTTGGAATGCGCTCCCAGGCGAGACTGTCGATTTTACTATCACTAAAAATAAGCGCAGCTACTGCGAAGGCGTCGCAACCAAAATCGAAACCGCAAGCAGTCATCGCATCGCGCCAAAAGACGAATGCTATCTCGCCACCAGCCCGTGGCAAATCATGGACTACGATTATGAACTCGAGCAAAAGCGCGAACTTGTCAAAGAATGCTTCGCGCAAAATCACATCGACGTCGAACCAGAGCCAACTCAGACTGACGGCAAAGATTTTTACTACCGCAATAAAATGGAGTACTCGCTCTACTGGGATAATGACGACAATCAAATCTACCCAGCTTTTCATGAGCGCGGCACGCACCGCAAGGTGCCTATCAAACAATCTAGCATCGAGCGTACAGAAATCTGGAATAAAGCTAGCGAAATCTTCGCAAAGCTCAACGCCGAACATGCCGAGGCGCGCACTTATCAGTCACTTCTCATGCGCTGCGACCAACAGGGCAATACTAGCGGCGATCTTTTCGTAAACGGCCAGCCACACCCGCAAATGCCAAACCTTACCGACTCTCTCAATGGCCAAGAATACAGTTATTCACCAAATGGTTTCTTCCAGATCAATCTTCCGGTTTACGAAATGGTGCTCAAGGAAATCCAAAACCACATCAAAACCACCAAGGTTCTCGATCTGTATTCTGGTGTCGGCAGCATCGGCCTTTCCGTCGCGCGCGATAAAGAGCTCACGCTCGTCGAGGTAAATGCCGCAGCCTACGCAGAAATGCAGAAGAACGCCGAAGGCACCAACGCCAACTGCGTTCTTGCCAAATCCGAAGACGTCACCGAATATATCGCACCGGACCAAACCGTTATTCTCGATCCGCCACGCGCTGGCTGCGACGAAAAACTCATCGCAAAACTCAACGAAATTCAGCCCGAAACCATCGTTTATCTCTCTTGCAATCCAATCACTCAGGCACGCGATATTGCGCTCCTAAAAGAGCATTACGCAATCGAAAAGCTCACCCCATATAACTTCTTCCCTCGCACACCACACATCGAATCACTCGCTATCTTGAAAAAGATATAATATTCTTGACTTTTCGGCAATTTTTTGCTATAATAAGCAAAAGTTAGACCAGTTGGGAGTGTTGGTATGAAAAAATCTATCTTGGCGCTACTTGGCGCTCTTATTTGCACACTAGGAATCAGCTACGGTGCGCATGCAAAAACTATCGATTTAACAAGTGAAGGCTGCCCGAACGGGGAGCTTGTTGTCGCTCAAGGCGAAAGCACTGAGATTATTTTGTCCGGCAAGACGACTTGCCGTATCGTCAACAACGGTACCGCTGTCATCAAGGGCAACGGGGCAATCGACAGCGGCAAATCCGCCCCAACTATCACCAATAACGGCACGCTCACTATCAATGGCGGCAGCATCAATAAAGCCGCAAAGCACGACAGCGTTGCGCCAATCGTCAATAACGGCACGCTCACTATTAATGGCGGTAGCATTACTGCCGATCACGGCATTCTTCATAACAGTGGCACTCTCACGATGAACGGTGGCAAAATCCGCGCTTGGCTCCATCCTGCTATTTGGGCAAATAACTCCGCTAACGTCCACGTCAATGGCGGCACCCTCCACTTCCCACAAGACTGGGTCGGCATCCATACTGCTGGCAACGTCGCAATTTGTGGCGGTACTTTCATTGGTGGCTCCCGCACTAACCTTAGCACTGCCGAAGAAACCAAAACTTGCCCAGCCGAGAAATCTACGCTCGAAACGCCAAAACAGGCACCAGCCAAACAAATCGCTGGCCTTATTAAAGTCGAAAACGATACCGAAATGAAGGCTGCAAAAGCCGCCCAGGCCGCAGCTCAGACAAAGACCGAAACTGTAGTCGCAACTACGACAAAAGCTACCAAAAAATCCGAACCAATCATTGTCGTCATCACTCAACCGCGCACGACCGATCATCTCGTTAAGAACAATGCATCAAATAGCGCTACGACAAAAGAAGTTACCGACAAGGCTGTCGAAGTAAAAGAAACCGAAAAAGCCGACGAAGAAGAGCAGCAAACCAACCTCGGCTTCGCTGTCGCAGCAATTCTTTTCGTCATCATCGCGGCCAGTACTGGCATCATCGTCACTCGCCGTAAATAATCCGTTTTTGCTATAATTTAGCTATGGATTTCGAACAAGCCTACGCTAAATTAAATGATGAGCAGCGCGCTGCTGTCGACCATATCGACGGCCCACTTCTCGTTATCGCTGGTCCAGGTACCGGCAAAACCCAACTTCTTTCCGTCCGCGTCGCAAACATTCTTAAACAGACCGACGCCACACCAGACAACATCCTTTGTTTGACTTTTACCGAGGCTGCCGCCAGTAACATGCGCCACCGCCTCGCCGATTTTATTGGTCCCGAAGCTTATAAGGTTCAAATCCATACTTACCACTCTTTTGGTTCTTATTTACTTCAGGAACACCGCCCAGATCTTACGAATAGCATCGACGAACTCGATCGCTTCCAGATGATTCGTAAAATCCAGAGTCAACTCAAAATCACCTCGCCATTGCGTGGCGAATGGGCAACCAAAGACATTATTAGCGCCATCAGTGACTTGAAGGCCGCCGCGCTCGATGCTAACGATATTGCGCGCATTATTGAGCGCAACGAATGCGACAACAAAACCATTCTCGCCGCTATTAAAGCCGATTTGACCGAAGCTAGCGCCCAGCGCTATCCAGCCAACGTCCCGTATTACGAAAAAATTCTCGAAACCCTCAAGCAATACGTCGACGAATCCGGCAGCTATATTACCGATCGCGTTGAACCGATTGCAAATATTTATTACCGCTCGCTCGCACAAATCATGCTCGAACGCGACGACGATACCAGTATTGCAACGCCGCTCCGCAACTGGCGTAACAAGTACTTCGAAAAGGACGGCGACGACGAATATATTTTCAAAGACATCGCTGCAACTCTCAAGCTCGCCGACCTCGCATTCATCTTGCGCCATTATAGCGAAGAACTCGCCGCGAACGGCCTTTATGATTACGATGATATGATTTTAATGGCCATCGACTTGCTCAAGAAAGACGACGAAAAACGCTTCAACGCCCAGGAACGTTTCCAGTACATCCTACTCGATGAATACCAGGATACAAACGACGCCCAAAGCCAGCTCGTTGGCCTCCTTACTGACAACCCAAGCAACGAAGGTCGCCCAAACATCATGGCAGTCGGCGATGACGATCAGGCGATCTACGGCTTCCAAGGTGCCAATACTTCAAACTTCTTCGACTTCGACGCAAAATATCATCCGAAGCATATTCTCTTGAATAAAAACTATCGTAGTAGCGCCGAAATCCTCGAGCTCGCCCACAATGTCATTGAGCAGGGCGAAGACCGCTTCTGCAAGGCGCCAAACGTCAGTATCGACAAGCGCATTATTGCCGCCAATCCGCCAGAAAAAACCGAGCTCAGCTACCGCGAATTCAAAACCTATCAAGCCGAATATTCGCACGTTGCCAAAGAAATCCGCGGACTTCTCGACAGTGGCGTGAAAGGCAATCAAATCGCCATTATCGCGCCAAAGCACAAGATGCTTACCTCGATTTTGCCGTACCTCCACAGCCTAGACATTCTCGTTTCTTACGAAAAGCGCGAAAACATTCTCGACGTACCAAAAATCGACACCGTTCTGACGTTCTGCGAATTCCTTTTAAAACTTGCCAAAGATCCACGCTATACTGACGAATATAGCTTCCACATTTTCTCACAAGACGTCTGGAATATTTCGCCAAATGAGATGCTGAATCTCATTACCGATGCACGCAACAATCGCCACGCCATTATCAATGAAATGCTCGCCGAAGGTCGCGCTGAACATATCCAGGCTGCCGCCAATTTCTGCATCGAGCTAGCCGGCAAGACCAGCACACATTCGGCCGAATACTTCCTTGATCAGATCGCACTCAAACTCTTCCCAGATATCAACGATTACGATTTCTATAGCAACCTCAACACTTTGCGCGAATGCGTCGCCACGAAGAATAACAAGAAAGAATCGCTTGCTGATTTCATCGCCCGCATCCAGGCTTACCGCGCTGCCGATATCCAAATTCTCGACCGCTCACCATACCACGAAGCCGAAGACGCTGTTGTTTTGCAGACCGTTCACTCCGCCAAAGGCTTGGAGTATGACTATGTCTATACAATCGCCTGCGATAACGACAACTGGGGCAACGCAAAGGGCAACAATGACCGCCTCACACTTCCGCGCAACCTCGAATACGTCCGCCACACCGGCGACTCACTCGACGAAAAACTCCGCGTCTTCTTCGTCGCCATCACCCGCGCCAAGAAGGTCCTCAATCTCAGCTACAGCCTTTCCGATTTCAACAACCACCAGCGCGATCGCCTCCGCTTCCTGGACACTATCGACCAAGACGGCAAAATTATTAGCCGCGCCATGCCGGAGGCATTCGCAACAGTCATTCCGAGTACCAGCGACGAAATCGAGCCAAAGGATATTTCGTCTGAATATTGGTTCGATAAATATGTGCCGAACGACGAAGTGCGTAAGAATCTTTATCGTCCAAAAGTCGAGCATTTCCGTCTCTTCCCAACCCAGCTCAATACCTTCATCGACGTCGAATGGGCCGGCCCGCTCAGTTTCTTCCAAAGCTACATTGTTGGCATTCGTGGCGAAAGCAACTTTGCCATCGATTACGGTAACTGCGTCCACGAGATGATGGATCGCTTCAACAAAGAACAGCTATCGAACGAAGCTGCCCTCGAAGTCTTCCGCACACTCGCAAACGAAGCCGACGTCGACGAAGACGCGCGCCGCGACTTACTCGACCGCGGGGAAGCAGAATTGCCAAACTTCCTCAAATCATTTGGCGACCGCTTCCGCAACGTAAAGACCGATTCCGAGCACAGTTTCTTCTCTGAAAATATCGTGCTTGACGACGTTTTGCTCGGCGGCAAAATCGACCGCATCGAACGCGACGAAGAGCATAAGACTATCACGGTTTCCGACTTCAAAACTACTAAGCCAAGGTTCAAATGGAGCGACAAGGACGGTACTTTGAAGCACAAATTGCAGCTTTATTTCTACAAATTCCTCATCGAAAACAGCCGCGAATATGCCGGCTACCGCGTCACAAAAGGCCGCATCGACTTTGTCTCGCCAGATAATTCCGGCTATTATCACTCGCTCGAACTCGACTTTGACGATGAAGAAGCTGCCCGCATCAAGCAGCTTATCAAGGTCGTTTATCAGCACATCAAAGACCTCGATTTCCCAAATACCGACGAATTTGGCGACTCGCCAATTTCCTTCATTCAATCTCTGTTAGAGCATTGACACGCCGCCGCAACTGTGCTATAATATTTGCATTCTAGCACATTACGAAAGGAGGTGGACATGAATGGCTTACGGAACATGCACTCGTTGCGGGGCAAGCAACAGGGACTTGAATCACAACAATCTCTGTCCAGCCTGCGCCAATTATCCTGGCGTCAGCAATCCTGCACCGCACTATGGCGTCTGCAGAAAGTGCGGAAAGAGCAAGATGGACATTAATGGAAACGGCATTTGCGGTTCTTGCAATTCTGGCACCATGAGCGGCCTTTGGCCCTAATAACTCCACCTAATCAAACAAAAAAGCCGCCGCCACAAGCACGTGACGGCCTTTTTTATGCTATAATTTTCTTATCAAGTCATGCTTCGGCCCCTGACTTTGATTCATAAATTTCCGACGCCAAAACTGCGTCAACCCCTATCAACTAAAGTACGCAAAGGATTTTTATGGATCAATCTTCTTCTTATCAAAAACCACTTCATGAGCCAATCGACGTCGACGCGACTTTTTCGCGCCGTTTTCTCGGCCACTGCCGACCGATTTGTTTCCGTACCGAAAATGGCAGGGAAGTTCTAATTAGCGAAATCGGCCTCGTCCATCCGCGCTACGACGGGCTCAAAACCGTCTTTGCATTCGACGTTACCGACGGTGCCAGCGATTATCGCATCACGCTCGACAGCGAATCGCTCTGCTGGTATCTCGAATTTGAGGGGGATCATTATGTCTGAATTAAAGAACGACACGCTCTACATTGATCTCAATTCTTGCTTCGCCACCATCGAGCAGCAATGCCGCCCGATGCTCCGCAATCGCCCTGTCGCCATCACAAACCGCCTCGTTCCGAATTCCTGCATTATTGCCGCAAGCTACGAAGCAAAGGCTCTGGGCGTCAAAGTTGGCATGCGCACACGCGAAGCCGAAACCCTATGTCCGAATCTCATTTACGCCGAAACTGAGCCCAGTAAATACATTTTTGTGCACGAAAAATTGCGCCGCATTATGACCGACTACTCGCCAGCCGTTGTTATGAAATCCATCGACGAAGGCGTCATCGATTTAAGCCAGGCGCCCGCCCATATTTACGCGCGCGATCGCTGCGAAATTGGCCGCGAAATCAAACAACGCCTCAAAGACGAAATTGGCTGCTATATGCGTTGTAATGTTGGCATCGCGAGCAATCGTTTTCTCGCCAAACTCGCCGGCGAATTGCATAAGCCGGACGGCCTAGACGAAATCACGCCAGACAATCAGCGTGAGATTTTTAGCCGGCTCAAGCTTACCGATTTACCCGGCATCAACGTTCGCATGGAGGCTCGCCTTAATGCGGTCGGCATTTTCACGCCACTACAGTTTCTCGACGCCGACGAAATGACACTCGTAAAACTCGTCTGCAAAAGCATCGACGGGCATAAATGGTACTTGAGGCTTCGCGGCATTGAAGTTGACGACCTTACGAGCGACATCAAAACCGTTGGCCGCCAATACGTTATGGATAGCCGTAAACTCACCCGTCTCGAAACCGAAGCACGCATCCTCCATCTCGCCGAAGATGCCGGCTACCGCCTCCGCAGTAAAAACCTCTATGCCCGCGGCATTTATCTCTGGGTTTACGGCTACGACAATATTCAATATCATCGCCAAATCATCCTGCGTCAAGCCATTCACACCGACCAAGACATCACACGCGTCGCGCGCCGACTATTCCGCGAACTTCCAGCACCCGTCCGCATCGCCGGCATTACGCTCTACAAGCTTCAAGCCCAGCCAGACCCACAACTCTGTCTCGAGCAATCAGCAATCGATCGTAGTAGCGCCGTCTGCGCCGCCACCGACAAAATCAATCTTCGCTTCGGTTCGCGCAAAATCCATTCCGCTGATACGCTCGGCACCGAGCAAGTCCGCTGCAAAATTCCGTTCGGCAGCACGCGCTACTTGGACCACTCGCTTTAACAGAGATGCTATAATAAAACCATGAAAGATAATCTCACCATCATCGACGGCAAAAGTGTATTTTATCGCGGCTATTACGCCATGGGGCATCTGTCGCTACCAGACGGCACGCCGACTGGCGGCGTTTTCGGCTTTGCCACGATGCTCATCGAGATTATTGAAAAGCTCCAACCGGAATATATTGCAGTCGCTTGGGATAAGCCAAAGACAAATATCCGCAGCCGTCGCGCCATTTATGCCGACTATAAAGCCAACCGCAAACCGGCTCCCGACGATTTCTATGCCCAAATTCCATATCTCATGGAATTACTCGAAGATTTCCATATTCCACTCTATGAATTCGATGATTATGAAGCCGACGACATCATCGGCACCCTTGCTCGCAGCGCTGACGCACAGGGCGTTCGCGTCGAAATCATTTCGGGCGATCTTGATATGCTCCAAATTGTCGACAACGACATTCACATGTATCAGCTCAAGCGCGGTTTTTCCGACGTCCAGAAATTCGACATTGCCGCAGTAGAAGAGAAGTATGGCCTCAAAAAATCTCAATTCCTCGATCTCAAATCCCTCAAAGGCGATTCCTCGGATAATATTCCAGGTGTTCCTGGCATTGGCGAAAAGGGCGCAGTTAGCCTCTTGCAAACCTACGGCGACCTTGATGGTGTTTATGCGCATGTCGACGAAATCCCAGGCGCTACCGGCCAGAAATTAAAAGACGGCAAAGAGCTCGCCTATATTAGCAAGCAGCTCGCACAAATCAAATTCGACGCGCCGGTCAAATTCGACCCAGAAAATACCAAACTTGCCGATTTTGAGCCAGAAAAGGTCCGTGAATTTCTCAAAAAATATCAGTTCCGCAGCCTCGTCGGCAAATTCAACAAGCTCTTCCCGGAAACCGGTAAGCCTGTTGTCAAAAATACAACACCTGAACCAGTCGCAAAACCAGCACCAAAAGCAAACGCAAACTACGCTTTGCCAGCCCCGCTCGACATTAAGGTCGAAATTCCGGAAAACCTGTATCTCAGCCGCAACATTAAAGCCGATATGCACGACGACGCCGCGCTCGCCAAGGAAATCCTCGACGGCCGCAAATATTGGGACCTCGGCCAGGTCAGCTTCTTGCTCGATCCGCTCGCTCGCAAAACCGACCAACTCGAGCTTGTCGAAACCATCGACAAATCAACCGAATATATCCAGCAAAAACAGCAACTCGCCGCTTTGCCGAAGCTCGAGAAAATCGCGACAGACTTCGACCTGCCGCTCATTCCAGTCCTCTACAAAATGGAGAAAGAAGGCACCAAAATCGACCGCAACCGCTTTGAGGCGCTGCGCAAAGAATTCTCCGCCGAACTCGCCGAGCTAGAACAAGAAATCTATCAGCTTGCTGGCAAGACTTTTAATATCAATTCGCCAATTCAGCTTTCCGAAATTTTCTTCGATACGCTCAGCCTACCGACGCAGGGCATCAAAAAGACTACGCGCGGCTATTCGACCGGCGCCAAAGAGCTAGACAAGCTCCGTAATCTCCATCCAATCATTCCAAAGATTGAACGTTATCGCGAAGTCGGCAAGCTTCTCAGCACTTACGTTACGCCGCTTCCAGCCCTCGCCGACGAAACCGACCGCATTCATACGACTTACACCCAGGACGTAACCGCTACCGGTCGCCTTTCAAGCGTAAATCCAAATCTCCAGAACATTCCTGTTCGCAGCGAAGACGGCAAGCGTATTCGTACTTGCTTTGTCGCCGACGAAGGTAAGGTTTTCGTTTCCGCTGACTACGCCCAGTTCGAGCTTCGCCTCGCCGCCGCGCTCAGCCATGACCAAGCTCTCATCGACGATTTCAACGCCGGTCTCGATATTCATACCAAGACCGCGAGCGACGCCTTCCACGTTCCAATGGAAGAAGTTACAAAGCAACAGCGCCGCGCCGCCAAGGTCATTAACTTCGGCGTGCTTTACGGTATGAGCCCGAAGGGTCTTTCTGATGCCGCCGACATGAGCTTCTATGAAGCGAAACAATTCATCGAACGCTACTTTGAGCTCCGTGCGCCAATGCGCAAGTATCTCGATCAGCAACTCAAAAAAGCCCGCGAAGAAGGCTTCGTCGAGACCTATTATGGCCGCCGCCGCCCAACTCCAGATGTTAACGCGCCAAACTTCCTTGTCCGCGCTGCTGCCGAACGCGCTGCTGCTAATATGCCAATTCAGGGCACCGAAGCCGATCTTATGAAAAAGGCGATGCTCGCCGTCGACCAAGCTCTTCCAGCCGACGCCAAACTTATTCTCCAGATTCACGATTCGCTTATTATCGAATGCCCAGAGTCGAAAGCCGATGCTGTTGCAAAAATACTCCAAGAAAAAATGGAGCAAGTCGCGCCGGAACTTCCAGTCAAACTCGCCGTCGATGTAAAAATCGGCCACGACTGGGGCGAATTATAATTGCTTATGCTAAAATAAGAGTATGCAAAGCATACTAATTATTGGTAATGTCACAAAAGACGTCTACTTGCGATTAGACAATCGCACCAACAAATTTGAAACCGACGAAAACGAAACGAAATGGCTCGACATTTCTTTTGACGGCAGTCGCCATGATTATTATGCTCGCGCCAGCATTTATGGTGGCGCCAGTATTAGCCTCGAGGTCCTTAGCCGCTTTGGTCTAAATGCTAGCATTTCCGGCACGCCTGCCACTTTCCTCGACGGCCAGTTTATTGCTAAAGACGTCCGTACAACTTATCGCTACATCCTTTGCCAAGATGACAATGTCAGCTTCTTGGGCCCTAGCGAGCAGCGTTATTCGACCTGGGAAGTGCCAACCGACAACCCAGACTGGATTTATCTAGATTATTCCGCCAATATTTCACCAAAACTCGCACAAGAAATCATCGACTTTTTGAATTTGTCGCACACTACGAAGCTCGCTATCTGTATCGACGCGCACGACGATCAGGCCGCACCGCACATTCGTAGCCTTATTGAGCGCGCCAGCCTCGTTATTAGCGATGTCGCACTTCGCCAACCAATCAACAATCATGTCTTTGTCGCGAACGACCACATTGAATATGGCGACGAGCGCGTCTTCTGGTCTATCAGCAGCAACAAAGACCTCATGACGAAATTTTCATCTCACATTACAATCGCTGCCTCGATTTTTGGCGCCCTCGCCCTCGGCAAGGACTCTAGCGAAGCTTTGCTCCTCGCGCGCGCCAATATCGAAAAATCCAATCTCAGTAGCACCGCAAACCTCAGTACGCTCGAAAAAGATATCGCCGACGATTATTACCGCGTCGAAAAGACTCCAATCAAGGATCAAAACATCGTCGAAATAGAAGAGAACGCCAAGAAGCTCCTCGCTCCCGGCAAGGGCATCCTTGCCGCAGACGAATCCGGCGGTAGCATCCACAAGAAATTCGAATCAATGGGCATCCCAGACGACGAGCAACACCGCCGCGATTACCGCAATATCTTCTTTACAACCCCAGACCTCGAAAAATACATCAACGGCGTCATTCTCTTTGACGAAACCGCCCGCCAAAACGCCGACGATGGCAGCAATTTCATCGATTATCTCAAGAAAAAGGGCATTATTGCCGGCATCAAGGTCGACCAAGGCCTCGAAAGCTTCGATAATTCCGACGAAAAGTACACTAAAGGTCTCGACGGACTCGACGATCGCCTCGCTGAATACTACAAAATGGGCGCTCGCTTCGCAAAATGGCGCGCCGCCTTCGAAGTTACCGACCATTCGCCAACCAATTCCGCAATCGAGAAAAACGCCGAAATTCTCGCCGATTATGCGCTCGCTTGCCAAAAGGCCAGCATCGTACCAATTGTCGAGCCAGAACTCGTCTACGACGGCGACTATACTATCGAACAGAGCATCGAATATACCGGCAAAATCCTCGACCAGCTCTTCGCTAAGCTCGCTGAGCGCAATGTCGATTTGCCGGGCTGTATTCTCAAGGTCAATATGGTACTCGCCGGCAAACAGCAGAGCAATCAATCTACTCCGGGCGAAATCGGCCGCGCGACCGCTTTGACGCTTCGTCAGCACGTTCCAGGCGATCTCGCCGGCATCGTTTTCCTTTCTGGCGGCCAGAGCGTCGAGCAGGCAACCGAAAACCTTCAGGAAATCACCAATAATGGCCCATTCCCATGGCCAGTCACATTCAGCTATGCACGCGCACTTCAAGATCCCGCACTCCAGGCCTGGAAGGGCGACAATACTAATGCCGATGCTGCCCGCGCCGCATTCAAGGAGCGCCTAATCGCAAACTGCGAAGCACTCAAGGAGAAATAAATGCCGACTAAACCAAATAGCAAAAAGAAAATGACCCTAGACGAAGCTGTCGTCGCCTCGTCTTGGCGAAACCGCCCGGTTACGCGCAGACGCGCCACTACCGCCGGTATTATCGGGCTTTTCTTTGGCTATATAGGTGCTCACGATTTTATCATGCGCCACAAAAAACGCGGGTTCGTCCATTTCATTTCTTTTGCAGTCACTTTCACAATGTTTATCGTGCCATTCTTTCTAGGCGTGCTCAGTGTCTATTGTCGCATGCACCCAGAGCTCAATGTCGAATGCCTCGATCTGAGAGGAAATGACGTCACGCTTAATATCATCATGACAGCAGGCCTTATTCTTTCCGCGCTCGGCGTCCTTTGGGGTATTGTTGAATCAATCATTATTCTCGTCCACCGCAGCAGTTTCCCAGAGAAATAAAAAAACTCCCCTTCAAAGGGGAGTTTTTGATGTAAGTCGAATTACTCAGCTTTTTCTTCAGCAGCTGGAGCTTCTGCCGCAGCAGCTTCTTCAGCAGCCTTTGCTTCGTCAGCGGCCTTGTCGGCTTCGGCCTGAGCTTCGCGCTCAGCAGCTTCCTCGGCTGGGTCGTAAACGTTAGCGATTGGAAGCTCTTTGTCGAGTTCCTTATCGGCGAATTCAACACCGGCAGGAAGAATAATATCGGCGACCGTAAGGCCATCTTCAACCGTAGCGAGCTTCGAAGCATCGATTTCGATTGCTTCTGGAAGGTCAGCTGGCTTAGCCTTGATGTCAATCTCTTCGAGAACCTGGCTAAGAACAAGGTGAGCCTTATTTGCGTCGGAAGTTTCAAAGCCAACGAGCTTGATTGGAGCAGTTGCTTCGACGACTTCGTTAGCGGAAATTGCCTGGAATTCGATGTTAAGAATCTTGCGCTTGACTGGATCCATTGCGACGTTCTTGACGAGAGCCATCTGCTTCTTGCCGTCAATCGTCAAATCGATTGGGGAGTGGTAGCCAGCAATGCGGACTGCCTTTTCAGTTTCGTTGTAAGCAGACTGGGTCATGATTGGCGCTTTGCCGCCAAAAACAACCGATGGGATTAAACCTTGCTCACGCAAGTTTTTAACTTTTTTACCGGACACTTCGCGTTTTGCGAGTGCTAATTTTTCTTCACTCATTAATTTATTCCTATTTTTAAAATCTATTCTATATTTTAAGATAAGCAACAGAGAAAATCAAGCATGAGCTTTATAGAATTTGCTTGAGGTATTTACCCGTGTCACTTTTAGCGTTTTTTGCTACATCTTCAGGGGTGCCGGTCGCCACGACCTTACCGCCGCCCTGGCCGCCTTCTGGACCCATATCAATCAACCAGTCGGCAGACTTAATCACATCGAGGTTATGTTCGATCACAATCATCGAATTACCGCCATCAACCAAACGTTGTAAAATCGACAACAAACGCTTCACGTCGTCAGTATGCAAACCAGTGGTTGGCTCATCAAGGATATAGAGCGTTTTGCCAGTCGAGCGACGGCTAAGCTCGGTTGCAAGTTTAATACGCTGCGCCTCGCCACCGGAGAAGGTTGTAGCTGGCTGACCGAGTTTAATATAGCCAAGGCCGACTTCCTGTAAAGTCTTGAGCTTGCCAGCAATGAGTGGCAACGCTTCAAAGAATTCAACCGCCTCATCAACCGTCATATTAAGCACATCGGAAATCGTCTTGCCTTTGAATTTAACTTCCAAAGCTTCACGATTGTAACGCTTACCATGACACTCGTCACAAGTCACGAATACATCCGGCAAGAAGTGCATTTCGATCTTCAAAACACCATCACCCTGGCACTTTTCACAGCGGCCACCCTTCACGTTGAAGGAGAAGCGACCCGCCTTGTAACCACGCACCTGCGCTTCGGGTTGTTCAGCAAATAAATCGCGAATATTATTGAAGACGCCGGTATAAGTTGCCGCATTCGAACGTGGCGTGCGACCAATCGGCGACTGATCGATTACGATAATTTTATTGAGCTGCTCGATGCCATCGATGCGCTCATGGGCACCAGGAACCGTCTGCGCGCGGTTGAGACGCGCCTGCAATTCGTTCGCCAAAATCTCATTCACGAGCGTCGACTTGCCAGAACCAGAAACACCAGAAACTACCGTAAAGACGCCAAGCGGGAAGCGCACATCGATGTTTTTGAGGTTATTTTCGCGCGCGCCAACCACCGTCAACCGGCGATTCGTAATCTTGCGACGCTTCTTTGGCGTTTCAATCTTTTTCTTGCCAGAAATATACTGACCAGTAATCGAATCCGGAATCTTCGCAACCTCCGCCGGCGTGCCAGCAGCAATCACTTTACCGCCATTTACGCCCGCACCCGGGCCAATATCAACGAGATAATCAGCTTGCATAATCGTATCGTGGTCGTGCTCAACAACGATCACGGTATTTTTGAGGTCGCGCAAATGTTTGAGCGTCGCAATTAAACGATCATTATCGCGCTGATGGAGACCAATTGAAGGCTCATCAAGCACATAAAGCACGCCCTGGAGGCCAGAACCAATCTGGGTTGCCAAACGAATGCGCTGCGCCTCACCGCCGGAAAGCGTTGCCGCCGAACGGCCAAGCTCAAGATAGTTCAAGCCGACGTCTTTCATGAAGCCGACACGGGCCTTGATTTCTTTCAAAATCGGACCCGCAATCTTCTGTTCATTTTCCGTTAAACCAAGATCGGAATTGAGTAAATCAAGCGCCTGGTCGACATCCATTGCGCACATATCCATGATGTTGAGATCATGAATCGTAATTGCGAGCACCACTGGCTTCAAACGTGCACCATGGCAAGTCTGGCAAATGCGTTCGCGCATGAAGCGCTCAATATCTTTGCGAATGAAGTCAGATTCAGTCTCTTTGTAGCGGCGCTCTAAGTTCGGGATCACACCCTCATAAACCGCGTCATATTCATAGCCATTACTGAGCTTCACGCGGTACTTTTCTTCGCCCGTGCCGTAGAGAATCTTTTGGATATTTTCCTCGGAAATCTCGCGAATCGGCGTGCGCACCGAGAAGCCATGGCGTTCACCAACGGCAGTTAAGCGCTTGAGCCACCAGGATTCCTGATTAATGCGGTTATATGGACGAATACCGCCCTCCGCAATCGTTAAATTCGGGTTCAAAACGAGCGTTGGATCGATTTCCATACGCGTGCCGAGACCAGTACAAGTTGGACAAGCACCCTGCGGCGCGTTAAAAGAGAAGAGGCGTGGCTCAAGCTCTGGAATTAATTCATCTGGGTGCTCAGGACAAGCATAGCGCTGTGAGTAAGTTACAATTTCCGCGTCGGCCGTATTGATATTATTCTGGCCAATCGCCACCGACTGATCCTTAATACAAAGAATCTTCATAATGCCTTCGCCAAGTTCCAAAGCCTGCTCAACTGAACCCGCGACACGACTTTCCATGTCTGGCGCCATCACGAAACGATCAATAATAATCTCAATATTGTGGCGCAAATTTTTATCGAGCTCCGGCCACTCGTCGAGCGGATAAATAATTCCATCAACGCGAGCACGCGCAAAGCCCTTTGCGAGATACTGCTCGCCAATATGCGAGAAAGAACCTTTTTTCTCGGTCACAATTGGCGCGAGCACCATCAATTTGCTAGCCGTCGGCCATTGCATTACCTGATTAATAATGTCCTGCGAAGTGCGACGCGCGACTTCCTTATGGCAAACCGGACAATGCGGCACGCCAATACGCGCGAACAATAAACGCAAATAATCATAAATCTCCGTCACGGTCGCAACCGTCGAACGCGGGTTGCGCGAAGTAGATTTCTGGTCAATCGAAATAGCAGGGGAGAGACCGGTAATCATATCAACGTCCGGCTTATCCATCACGCCAAGGAACATACGCGCATAAGAGGACAACGACTCGACATAGCGGCGCTGACCTTCAGCATAAATCGTATCGAAAGCGAGGGAAGATTTACCCGAGCCAGAAAGACCCGTAATCACGACTAATTTGTCGCGCGGAATATCAATATCGATGTTCTTCAAATTGTTCGCGCGCGCACCGCGAATTGAAATCTTGTCACCTTCAATATGCTGTTTTTCCATCCCGGACATTCTAGCATTTTATCTCTTAAAAGTCAATCCTCTGTGCTAAAATAAACATATGGACAAATTCGCAATTCGCAACCAATATAACGAGTTTATTTTTGAGTCTTTTAACGTCGAACGCCTTGCTACTGGCATCCGTGCGACTTTTGTTTACAAACTCGGCGAATACACCTTCACGCCAAGCGCCGAAGTCCCGCTCGCCAGCATCCGCAACGAGTGGCTCGACGACGACTTTCTGAACGAATTATTCTTCAATTTTGGCATTATCAACGCGATCAGCTACTACAAGTTGAGCCTTGCGCCGAAATTCACGATTAAATGCGGCGCCCTCGACGAAAACCAGAAAGAATTCTTCAAAAAACAGTTCTACAACGGCCTCGGCGAGCTTATGTACGTCAATAATCTCCTGATGCCATACGAAGAATTCATGACTATTGAAGCACCGGCACCAACCGAAAAGAAGACCTTCAATCTCGGCGACGAATTCCATGGTAACGTCATCACTGTTGGCGGCGGTAAAGATTCCATCGTCTCGCTCGAAGCCTGCCAAAAATGGCACAGCGACACGATCTGCATGAACTTTAACCGCGATCTCTATCCAGAGAACCACGCTGCGCTCGATTGTATTCGCCTCGCCGGCTACACTACTGGCGAAATTTGCGATTTTAACCTCACTATCGACCGCACGATGATCGAACTCAACAAGCAGGGCTTCTATAACGGTCACATTCCATTCTCGGCCGGTCTCGCTTTTTCGACTGTCATCATCGCTTACCTAAACAATAAATCAAATATCGTTTTGAGCAATGAAGCTTCCGCCAACGAGGGTAATATTGCCGGTACGACAATTAATCATCAGTACTCAAAGAGCATCGATTTCGAAAACGATTTCCGCGCCTACGTCGCAAATTATATCTCTGATAAATTCAACTATTTTAGCCTTTTGCGCTGCATCAACGAATACGAAATCGTGCAGAAATTCATCAAATTCCCACGCTACCTCGAAGTTTTCCGTAGCTGCAACGTCGGCACGAAGACCAATAGCTGGTGCGGCCACTGTGCGAAGTGTCTCTACGTCTACATCATGCTTTATCCATTCGTCAATCACGAGCGCCTCGACCAGATTTTCGGCCACAATTTGTACAACGACACGACACTCGGCGAAATCTTTAACGGCCTCGTCAATCCAGACGCCACCAAGCCATTCGAATGCGTCGGCACGCGCGACGAAATCAATTATTCCGTCAAGCTCGCCATCGATAACGCCGGCAAGGAACCGCTCCCGGCCCTCCTCGAATGGTATCGCCAGAATTGCAACGCAACCATCGAAAGCGACGTCGCAAATTACTTCAACCCAGTCCACAATATTCCAGCCGAGTACTTAGAGGAACTACAAAAGCTATGAAGCAGCAAATTGTTGACGCACTCAAAGGCAAGAAAATTTTAATCTTAGGCTTCGGTCGCGAGGGCAAAAGTACGCTCGAATTCATCAAGCACGAATTGCCAGAAGCGGAAGTTGCCATTGCCGATCAAAAACCAATCGAAGACGATACTGTTGTAAATATTACAACATATACCGGCGACAATTATTTGGAATGTTGTAAAAATTACGACATTATTATGAAGGCGCCGGGCGTCATTATTAAGGATTTGCTTGACGATGCCACAAAGGCGAAAATTACTAGCCAAACCGATTTGTTTATGCAGGCCTTTGGCGCACAGGTCATTGGCATTACGGGTACGAAGGGCAAAAGTACTACCAGCACACTTACTCACCATGTTCTTACCGCAGCCGGCAAGGAAACATTGCTCGTCGGCAATATCGGCAAGCCGTGCTTTGACGTGCTTGACCAAATCACCCCGCAGACCATCGTCGTTTACGAACTTTCCGCTCACCAACTCGAGTTTATTAAGGCCAGCCCACATATCGCCGTGCTACTCAACCTCTACGAAGAACACTTCGATCATTACCTCACGCCAGAGCATTATTATGCTGCCAAGAAAAATATTTATCGCTTCCAGACCGCCAACGATTTGTTGATTTTTGGCGACATTTTCCAGCACGCTACGCGCGAAGAAATTGCTGCCTTGCCGTGCAGCAAGATTGATATTACGAAAACCGAAATCGTTCCACGCAGCGAAATCCGCACTAAACTTATTGGCGACCACAACCGCCTTAATATCCAGGTCGTCGCCGCCATTGCCTACGCATTGCGCATCGATGGCGAGGTTTTCAAACAGGCTGTCGCCGAGTTCGAAGGCCTTCCGCATCGCCTCGAATACGTCGGCACCTACAGCCACATCAAGTTCTATAACGACTCCATTGCAACCGCTCAGGAGGCTACAATCAACGCTATCAAGGCCCTCGGCGACGTCGACACGATTATTCTCGGCGGCATGGACCGAGGCCTCGACTACCATCCGCTCATTACTTTTATTCGCCACAGCAATGTACGCAATGTTTTACTTTTGCCGGACACCGACAAACGTATGCAAGCAATCTTCTCCGAAGACAAATATCTCCAGGGCATTTTCCGTGTCGCCAATATGCGCGAAGCGGTCGCGAAAGCCTACGAAGTCACCA
>JAFYZJ010000013.1 GCA_017548735.1 Candidatus Saccharimonadota bacterium
GACAAGGAACCTAAGTCCCTGTTTGTCGCAGCCATACTTTTTCTGGAACTCTTTATAGCCCCAGCCACCTTTAATACCACTCTTGATTGCTTTCGCATCAAGCTTAGGCATTGTTTGCGTAGAATTTCCTGCCATCGTTACTGAACCTCCATTATTCTTCAAAAACGATTTCGAAATCTTTTCCGTTCTGAATAGCCTGATCAACGGTTCCTTTGAGAGTCTTAATCTCATCACCGACGATCGCTAACTGCTTTTCAAAACCTTCTGCGTTAACCTTTTCAACTTCTCCAGTCGTTACGCGAATTCCGGACATATGGTGTTCGGAATGCGGGCACTGAAGGAGCTGTTTGCGCGTATAGCCAGACTTTTTAGCAATCTCACCCAAGTGATCATAGACACACGAGTAGCTGACATTATAGATCTTTGCTATCTCTCTGGGAGTCTTTCCGTTGCGCCAATGCTCAACGTAGTTCTCCACCATTTTCAATGTTCTCTCATCTTTTCCTCTAGGCATAGTGTTACCACCTCCTTTTTCTGAACTTTAGAAGAAAGAATAAGCTATGTTGTCTATTATAGCACATTATGCGATTTTCGTCAATAGTTTTGCGGCACTTCACCCCCGTTAGCCCCGCAGCAGCTATTCTTGACAATTTACGCTTTGAGTGCTATAATAATAATTACGTTCGCCCGAGGTGGCGAAATGTTCCTTAATAGTGTTTACTTGTCATTTTCCTACTATCCACGGTTCAGCCCAGCTATTAGACTAACAGCTAGACTGAACCGTGGATGCCGCGGCGAAAATCTTACCGCCGGCGGGCGATAAACGCGAGGAGGATATATGCAAAACTTGATCAAGAGGTGCTTTGATGTCACGCAGCCGTTTTATCCCGATGACGAATACCACACAGAGCCCATCGACATGAGTGATATCATTTCGAAGTTCCCTGGTTGCTATGCAACGAATAACTCAACGGTTTGTTTCATTTATGATGGTAAGGCTTTCGTCGCGCCGTATACGCGTGAGTTAATGAAGGAGTTAACCCTGAATGGTTATAGGCACGATTTCTTCTTTGTGCCGTTCTCTAGCCCAGGATGTAGGGCTCCAAGCGTCGGGAAAGATCGTTGGCTCAAGATGAGACAAGATGCGAGAATAACCTATGAGCTGTACTACGAAAAAGATTGCAGAGACTGGTGCGACGAGCATGGCATCAAGGAGATTGCCCCGGACACCATGAAACGCTGTCTCAGGATTCCCAAAGAAGGCGTTCCGGTGCATCATCCCCATTACGAGGGGCGTAAGTGGCCTGCTCTTAGCGAGACTAGCTTTGACTGCATGGTTCCAGATAGACTCGGCAGCTTCAGCACGAATAACGGAGTCGTCGCCTTCGTTTACCGCGACGGCCACACCTATGTAACTCGTGGTTACTGGATTGTCGGGCTCTTAGAACGAGCCGGTTTCCGCCGGGCGCATTTCGAAGTGCCGTTTTCTAATTGCGAGACTATCCAGGATCCGATAATTGCAGCAGAATGGCAAAGCATCTGTGACGCTTACAGCAAGTAAACACTCAGGTCTCCGTTTCGGCGGGGACCTTTTTATTGTTTGACAAATTTTGATATTTATGGTAAAATACTATTGAGGGCCCGGAACGGAATTCTATCCGAGCAATTCTCGCACCCTCAAAAAATTGCCGGCGGGCATACGCAGGAGGAATACCCTATGTATTCAAAGAACCTTACCGTAAAGGAGCTTTACAGCTCAATCTTCAAATCCGACTACATCGCAAAATTATTTGCCGATGGACTCGCGATGAACAACGACGGCTTAGCCGTTTCCGCTGCTAAGGAGTTGATGGAGAGAGGCGATTACTTAATAGTCAGAGATACTCTCGACAAAGCCTTCGACTCAGGAGTCATCGTCAAAGAGAGTTCTCTTATCTCTCTGCTCGGCAGAACGCTCATGGACAATACTCGTGGGCTTGATCCGATTCTGTGCCACTACGGTGGCGGATTACTGCGTGGAGACTACATGGGACCGAGCAAATGGTACTCAATCCCCGAAAATCAGGAACGCGTCAACGGCAAAAAAGGCCGTCTCGCGAACAAACTCGCGGGGATGCCCACGTAAACGGATGCGCTATTCGCTTGAAGGAGGCCCCCTTCTCTGAAGCGATAGCTTGAAGGTTCAACATTGCTCGATTAGATTCGAGGAAGCCTCCGTTATTGAAAACGGGGGCTTTTTGAAGGCAAAAAAATAAGCCCTAAGGGCGTATTTTTCATTCTTGGCTGGGGATGAGGGATTCGAACCCCCGAATGGTGGGACCAGAACCCACTGCCTTACCACTTGGCGAATCCCCAACGGACAAATAGGATTATAGCACGAGCTGAAAAAATATGCAAAATATTGTATAATAGCGGCATCCACAAGAAGTTCTTTGAAAGGGGGTGGGTTAATTGAGAAATAAATACTCAATTGAATTGATCAGTCAAAAGAGTCCAAGAGAATTAATTGATGACATGAGTCAGGCCCAGTTTTCCTTTTTGAGAAGTTTTGGGTGTGGTTTCATGAATGTCATGTATGTTTGGGTACGGTTGGCGTGCCTCTTTTTTATTAGGATTGCAGAAAAGCGTGCAGATCGACTAATGAGCAAGAAGCCGAAAATGGGGCGCCGAGAGGCCCTTAAGAAGTCGCTTGGCGAGATATTCAAGCACGGTGCGCCATCGACTATTTTGGATAAGCCGAGTTTTTCAAAACCAAAGTGCGGTTTCGTAATTGGTTTTAACCATCCGTCACTCGGCGAGATTATTCGACTTATGGGCGTCTGTATGCTTACCTATCCAGATAATGATTATCTTTTCCCGGTAAATATTATCTGGTACGAAGCCTTAGCGCCGATAATGCCCAGACTTTCTAATTTCGGCTTTATCCTAACGCCGATAATTACGCCTTCCGCAAGGAAAACTTTGCTGAAGCATTCGAAAAAGATTGCGGCGCGCGCGCAGATTAACCGGCTGACGCGGGGCTTTATTAACGCCTATATGGACCGCAGCGTAGATGTTATCCGCGAGGGGCAAATCGTATTGGTCGCACCTAGTGCAACGCGTAAAGCACATCTCTATCCGAACAAAAAGGTTGCTAGTGGCCAAGCACCGATCGAGCCGCAGACGATGACTATGCTCGCAATGCGCCTAATAAAGGAGAAGGTTGAGCATTTCGCCTTTATCCCGGTTGCCGTCATTGCGCCACAAGGTGCCTCGCGTGGACTTAATCTCCTTGATACCTATAAGATTGCACCTTGTTACGCCATCAGTGAGGACATGGTGAGAAACAAGTGTCAGGAGCGTGAGCCGAATTGTGACGGGCGCTGTTTCGAGAGATATTTTCTCGATGCAATCGCTCGTGCCTTAATGGCAAACGGCGCGGGAGACAGAATCATTGGACCAGACTGAGAAATTGGCCGTAATTTGTTTTACGGCCATTTTTCATGCTAAAATAAAGACAGTTTTTAAGCATAAACAATAAAGGAAAAGGGTGGAAAGATTTCAGCCATTAGAGAGCGTTGAGGATGTCGAGGAGTTTTACTCGGCGATTAAGCGCGAAAAAATGACTCATAAGCTCTCGCCAGAGCGCCCTTATTGTTATTGGACGATTGAGACTTACGATAAAAGCAACGGTATCCGCGGCGGCGGCGGCCTAGGCGTGCTCGCAGCAGATATGCGCCGTGTCGCCGAACAGCTTTCCGTGCCATTTGTGCTCGTCACCCCATTCTATCCATGGGAATCACATCAGCGTATGGAAGACATGAAGCAGATTGATTTCCATACTGAGCAGCACTACCGAGATTATGGCTTTGAATTTATCGATACGGTCCGCATTAAGACTTCAACAACTGCTGTCGAGCTCGAGGTAATTGAAAAACAACTCGGCTCTTCCCGTTTCCTTTGCATCACTGAGCCGAATTTTGGTGAGCTATATTCCGGCGAATCCGGTTCCGATCATCGCCTCTATCAAGAGGTGGCGCTGGGTTTTGGTGGCTATCAAGCACTCAAGCTCGTCGGTTTGCGCCCAGCCGTCATTCAGCTTAACGAAGTCGCCACTTTCTTTGCCGCCGTAGCCCGTCTTGATGAGCTTGTGAGCTCCGGCATGGATTTCTATGAGGCAGTAGTCTATACCCGCAAGCACACGCTCTATACGAACCACACGCTCGTGCAGGCTGCCGAGGCAAGCTTCAATTATTCCCAGTTCGAGCAGTACGTTTTCCCGAATATCAAGAGCGTCGCAGTCCGTCGCTGGCTCTCGGATAAATTCACGAATGGCCGCATTCAACTCTCTACGCCGACCGTTGAGATTGCTGAGCTTCGCAGTGGCGTAAGCAAATTGCACGCACGCGTCGCGAATTACCATGATATTAACGGCAATAAGATTAAGTTCAAATCTGTCACGAACGGTATTCATATGCGCACTTGGGTGCTTCCGGAAATCATGGAGTACTTCTACGATAAGAATATTCTCGATAAGTTCGATTTGCCACCAGAGGAAAAGCTCGAAGAAGCCGTAAATGCGGTTTCCGCTGCCGATATTCGCAAGCTAAAGCTCGCTGGCCGTAAAAAGCTCAACGAGATCCTCGCAAACCGCACCGATCAGTACGGTAAGCCTGTCCAAATCCCAGAAGAAGCATTACTTTTCGATTTCAAGCGCCGCTTCGTTGATTACAAGCGCCCATGGTTGCCATTTGAAAACCCGGAGCGCCTTGCCGAGATTCTCGAGCAGAATAATGCGCACTACATCCTTGCTGGCCGCGTCCATATGGGCGACTACCGCATGTTTGACCGTCTCATGAAGCTTCTTCACCTCATCGATAAGCATCCGGTTTTGCGTGAGCGCGTACATTATTTGCCAGATTACGATGAAGAATTAGGCTTCGCACTATCTGTTGGCGCTAATAGCTCCATCAATACGCCGATTGTTGGCCTTGAGGCCTGCGGTACAAGCTGGATGAAGGATATTGCCAACCTCGGTCTCCTCATTTCGACCCACGATGGCGGTGTCGCCGATATGCCTTCCGATAACTATCTCAGCATTAAGGGTAAGACTGAAGCCGAAGAATGCACCGAGCTTTATCGCCAGATGGAAGCCGCCGCTGCTGCATGGAGCAATGATTTTGATCTCGAATATTGGGTCCGCAAGGAATTAGTCGCTTATCTTGCGATTATTTCTGGCTCCCGCATGATGAAAGATTATTTGAATTATCTCTTTTAGTATGCTATACTCTTGACAGAGTCCGTACAGGACTATTTTTAATGGAGTAAATATGGCAACGAAAGTCACCAGAATCAAGGCAAAAGACGACGGTCCAAAGACCAAGTCTGAAGATGCCGAGAAAATTACTCGCAAAGTTAGCGTCAAGGCTAAGAATAGCGAGAGCAAAAAGACAAAAATCGCCGCTAAAAAGGCCGAGAAAGCTGCCGACAAAGACGCAAAGAAGTCTTTGAAGAAAGCTGATGGCAAAGAAAAGAAAGTTGGCTACTTCCGTGGCGCTTTCCGCGAACTTCGCCAGGTCCGCTGGCCAAATCGCAAAGAAACTTGGAAGATGACCCTTTCGGTTATCATTTATGTCGTCATCCTCGCAGCCGCAATCATGCTGCTCGATGCGCTTCTACAATTAATCTTTAACCAACTCTTGGGAGGAAAATAATCTATGGCCGTTAACCGTTATGATGGTACGCGCGCTTGGTACGCTGTGAGCACCTACTCCGGCTACGAAGACAAGGTTGCTGACTCGATTCGCCAGCGCCTCGACAGTATCGATTTCGCCGACAAGATTTTCGACGTAATGGTACCAAAAGAAAAGCAAATTGATATCAAGAACGGCAAACGCCGTATCGTTGAGAAAAAGATTTTCCAGGGCTACGTGCTCGTCGAAATGAAGCTCTCCGATGCTACTTGGTATATTATCCGCAACACCCCAGGCGTTACCGGCTTCGTCGGTACTGGCACTCAGCCAACCCCAGTTTCCAAGAAGGAAATTGAGAAGATCAAGAAGCGCATGGGCGTCGATGATCCAAAGTTTACCGTCAACTACTCTGCTGGCGAGGTCGTCTCCGTTACCGATGGTCCATTCAAGGGCTTTGAAGGTACGATTTCCGAAATCGACACCAATAAGGGCAAACTCAAGGTTCTCGTCTCCATGTTTGGTCGCGAAACCGCTGTCGAGCTTGATGCTCTCCAGGTCAAGAAGATTGACGACTAATTAGTCTACCAAAGAGCCACCACTCGGTTGGTGGCTTTTTGATGTCCTTGACTTTTCCGATTGGGGGTGTTATAATATTACTATCTTGTACCTTAGGAGGTTCCGTATGAAACTATATATCTTTAATACCGAGTCGTTATCTTCGCAATACAGCGAAGCTAGCGACAAGATTATGAAAAAATCGATTGATCTTATCTTAGAAACACTCGGGAATATCAATGATGACGGCGAAACTTTCATTGTTGTAAAAGGAAAATATAGGCTCGGGTCAGATTTATCTGCGGCCCCAACCGAGTTGTTCTGTACTTATCTCACGAACTACAGAGATACTAGTACTAGCAAAACAAGAAGGCTCGCGAGGAGACTTGAAGAATTCTTCGCGAATGGTGACAAAAATACAATTCGTATTGCCCCGAATTTCGACGAAGGCGAAGACGTCAGACTCGAAGATCCATTAGTTTTATTAGATATAACAGTATACTATGAAACTAATCAGAAAGCCGACAAGTTGGGTGGAGTGAGTATCGTTGATTCTATCTATATACAACAGAAAATCAAGGAAGCTTTCCGCGAAAAGTACGACTAACCCCCGTTATCAACAGAAAACCCGCTCAATTTGAGCGGGTTTAATGTTTTTACGGTAAACAGTTGCCGTTGGCGGCAATATTGCGATTGTAATACCTCTCGTCATCGGTAACTTCCTTGATGACTTCAAGATAATCAGGCACAATCAGCTTGTCATCGGGAGATACAAATTCTACCTCGAGAATTGCAAACTCGTTAGAGGACGGATAAACATCTATCTCGAGATACTGACCCGAATCGCGCTGCATAATGCAGAATCTGTTCTTGTGAATCGAGTTCAGCCCCGGGATCGCATTCATCAGTTCGCTGACATATTCTTCGCGACTAATACGACGTTCGAGCTCGATTCTGACGGCCTTGTCGCTCGTACTACGCTTGATGGTCTTGGTGAAGATAAAGTCTCCGCCGTATGCACGCTGGCGGACACGAACTTCGTCATCAAATAAGTCACCCTTAAGATAGGTCTGCATAATCTCGCCTTCCTGGCAATTCGGCAGCGCGCGCAGATAGTCGAGATCGGGCATCTTGATCAGATACTTGCGCTCTATTTCATAGGGCATCGGCTCGCCAAGCATTACAGATATTTGCTTCAACAACGTCTTCAACTTCGTGTCGAGATCGCCTTCGTTCTTAATGATGCGCAGGTGAGGATGGCCAACCCAGGCATTCTGCGTCTTCACGTCAAGCTTAACAGCCTCTTCGGGCGTCTCTGAGCGCGCCTCGTTATTCTGCAACGTGTAACACTCAATTGCGCCATCGGCTGTCGTGACAAGATGAAATACGGCATCATACTCGGCGACTGCGGCAGACACTACCCCGCGTCCAACACGGGTTACGACCTGTTCAAACTCGCGTGGGCTAACATAGGCCTTATTGTCATATAGGCCGCGGTCGCAAACAATCATGATTTTTTCGTTCTCCATCATGAGTGCCGCCTGCATTATGCGTTCTTCCTTTGCGAGCTGGGTCTTAAGAATCATCTCCTGAAAATACAGCGGATCCTTGAATGCCGTCGGAATTATTCCCGACGTAATCAGTTCCGTGGCCGCTTCGTTGACTATGAGGACCTTCCAGCCGAGCTTCGTATAGAAGTTCGAAATCCAGCTCAATGCCGTTGTTTTACCGCCGCAAGGACCGCCCGTAAGTACAAACTTACAGATTTTTTTGTTCAGCAAATAAATCACCTCCTGTAACCGTTTTAAAGTACATTGGACAATCAATTTCCAATATCTGGATATAGTATAGCATAATTTGCAAAAATATGTTATAATTATAGAGATACTCCTCAAGAGGAGTTTTGTTATTTTACAATTTTGATTTTACATATGGAAGGAAGTGATGCAACATGAAGATTCGAGGTATCGAAGTCGACCCAAACGACTTCTTTGCACAAACGAAGAGGTTTAGGGTTTACCTTGGTAATTCGGACAAAGATGGACCTGTTATTCTGAAAGTCGCCAAGACTTTTGACGATAACGACGTCCTCAACGAAGATGCGGCGACATTTACTCGCTTAGCTGCGAACAGTCAGGAAATAGACGAGTACGAAACCAGCCTTGGTGGCGGGAATCGTTCTCGCTTTGACTTACTGTTTGCCAGCCTTTTGTCGACGTTTGTCGAAGCGTCTCAAGGTGACCGAAGGATCAATGTTTACCGCGTGCCAGATACGAAGCTCAGCAAATTGCTTCCTCTTTCGAAGCTAAAGGCTGATTACGAAATCGACGCACGCAGCTGTGTCTGGATGATAGGGCGAATCCTGAAGTTTTATATCTTGTTCGAGAAGGACAAAATGGATGGAAAAGAGACCGTCGCCAGATACCCGGATTTCTACCCAGAGGATTTCCTCATCGGGCCAGAACGCCACCGCGTAATCTATTACAACTATTCTGGCGGAGAAGACGACTCGATTGCCGACGGTCATATCAAGGCAATTGCGAAGTTTTTTCTCGAATGGATAGTCGTTAATGACGAAGCCGAGCAGAGATTATACAATCTGCTCAAAGATTTTTCAGAACATGGTCGCAGTGAGTTTTACGATGCACACTCCAATCTCTATGCGCTCGCTAGTGAGCTCTGGGGACGTGGAGTGTATTATCCGTTTACTTACCGCGTCCGCGGAACAATCGCCTGGCAGAAACAGAAAGAGGAGGAAAAATAATGGGCGACACAACATTTTCTAAAAGTGACTACTTAAAGACACGCGAGGATTTAGGCATTACGGACGATAGAGGCGTTACTGCAATGGCAGAGCTAGAAGCCCGCGAATCCGGTATGCTAAATCCAATTGTTGACCCGGCCATCAATCCGATTCGCCGGTCAATGATAAGGCTAGTAGCCGAAAACAAGCATTGGGTTGCGAAGCTCGGCTGTCCGATGGATATCGAGGTGAGCTGCGATACTACTGCCTCAATGCAGGACGAAGTCGATAATCAAATGAGGGTTTTGCCCGATATGTATGAGGCAATCGCTAAAGTTCTTCAGGGATATGACCCGCAGCTTTGCTTGGGTATTTTCGGAGACTGTGTCGACGACTTCGTTTTATGCAGACCGCAATACGAGATGGAGGCGCCAAAGATTGTCAGATATCTGAATGTAATGGCCCCGCAGCGAGGCGGAGGCGGTAATGGCGGCGAAGATCCTCAGTATTCCATGCTGGCACGCGCTTATCTTACAGACGCATATACAAACAACATTGGGCTGAAGGGCTACCATTTCATCATTACCGACGAGCCTTGCCATCACGATATTAGCGAAAGACAAATCAGGCGTATCTTTGGCGAAAATATCTTTGATAATGAGCTCAAAGAAATGAAGGGCGCAATAAAGTCTATCTACGGCATCGTTAGCGACCTCAAGAGCAAAGTTCACGCGTTCGCGCTGATCGTAGACGGTCATTATCATTCAGATGAAGCATACGAATCCTACTGCAATCTTTATGGCAGAAAATCCGTAATCCGCATTGATTCGACCGAGATGCTGCCGACGATAATATCGGCGATTATCGGGCTTACCGAAGGTACTGTCGAGATAACAGAGCTGAAAGAACGTTTCGGAGACGATATGGATTCTGAACTGATCAAGCAGCTCTCCAATATTGAGATCGGCGCACAGATGAAGCTGAGACATGCTATGAAGCGCCCAGTACCAAAGGCCGGTGACATCTTCGCAAAGAAGGGTGACCTCTGGCCGATTCAGCCGGGTGAACTCTCGGAAGATGAAGAAGCTGAGGAAACGGTAGCTGACATAATCAAGTATCTTTGATACTCGTTAGGAGGCGAAGGCTATGCTCAATGAAGTCAGTATCGTTACGGACCTCGGTCCGGGTGACGGCGGTAAAGGCAAGGTCGTAAATGTTTTCTGCAACGAAGATAACATTTCATTAGTCATCAAGCGTGGCGGAGCACAAGGTTCGCACGGTGTTCGCTGTTCCAACGGTGAAAAATTTAATTTTTCCCAGTGGGGCTGTGGCACTTTCGAAGCAATTCCGACATTTCTGTCGCCACAGTTCATCGTTATGCCTGTTGGCCTAATTAATGAGTCTGAGGCACTGGAGCGCAAAGGAATTATTAATCCTTTCCGGCTTCTCAGCTGCGACCCAGATTGTATCTGCGCCACCCCTTTCCACTGGATATCCTCACGATTAAGTGAGCTTCTCCGCGGAAAGAACCCGCGCGGCACAATCGGTACTGGCGTTGGCCAGGCCTACCGCATGTTTCAGCAATCTGGAGACGAAATGACAATTCGCGCCCGCGAATTGACTGACCACAATAAGATTGCTGATAAACTTTTCGCACAACTCAAATTTTACCGAGCTTGCTATCAATACAAGCCCGAAAATTATCTGGACGAAGACGCGGAACACGTCGCGGAATGCTTCGATTTGCTTAATGATGACGGCTTCTTGGACTACAACATCAATGAATTTGAGAAAGTAGGCCAAATGCTAAGCATTACATCCTTATCTGAAGCAATCAACAATCACGACGGTTCTGCTGTAATAGAATGTTCGCACGGTGTTTTAACTGACGCAGTAGAGGGCTTTAAGCCGCACACTAGCGCCATTCGCACCCTACCGAAATTCACAGAAGAGATGATGAGAAATGCCGGTTTTACCGGTCGAATTAGGCATTATGCCGTACACCGCGCCTATGAAATTAGGCATGGTGCTGGCCCAATGTCGACATACGACCCCGAGTTTACCAAACATATGCTTCCTGACAGCCATAAAGCGAATAATCGCTGGCAAGGCGAAGTACGTGCCGGTCCTCTCGACATCAACCTCATCCAGCATGCCCTCGCGGCATGCAAAGACACGAGTTTCGATGGGTTGTGCCTGACTTGGTTTGACCAGATTCTCGAAATGGGAAGCTGGAAAATCAACGACGACATTATCCCGATCGACTCCAAACTAACCGGAATAGACCTTTGGCGTTTCGTTGAGAATATCATCGATTCGCGCATTGGTTTATCTCTAGAATTACTCTCAATTGGCCCAACAGAGCGCGACAGATTACGCGCCCAAGATTTCATTTAGGAGGTATAGCCATGAGTGAAGAGATTAAGAACACAACAGCAGAAGAATCCGTAGTAGAAGTAGTTGCAGCAAACCCTGCAACACCCGATGCTCCGGTCGTAGATGCTACACCGGCACCCGCAATTCCAGCACCGACACCCACTGCAGCAAGCCCTGTCGAACAGAAGCTTACAGAGTATGGCGCAAACGGTGCCACAATTCAGAAAATTCTCGATCTCGGCGTCGAGTCTGTCGAAGATTTGTCGACCTTAACCGATAGCGATCTCGTAGACGCTGGCATGAAGCTTGTCAAAGCGCGCAAACTTATCGGCGACCTGAAGGCCGAAGCTAAGCCCGCAGCGACAACACCGACCGCCGCTTCTGGTTTTGTTTTCCCTAGCGCAATAAATTCAATTCTTCCGTCCGTCCCTACAGACGAAGTCTGGATGAACAGCCTGAAAACCGGTGGCGTATTGAGAATCGATGATTCTACATATATTGCCGCAATTAAGACAGCATTAGCAGCAAAGGTAGGCTTGTATAATGCGCCTCAGTTGCTCATAGACGAGATGGAGAGACATGCGAAGGATATTGGCGAGCCTGTAGATGCTGACGTATTCTATAAGCTCGTAAAGATGCTGACAAGACACGATTATTCCGACATTTTCGCAGCCATCGATGGCTGCTCTGGAGCGTTCATCAACGACAAGCGTCGTAAAGAATTCCTCCAGGAAATCGATAATCACTTCTTGCCGGCAATCGCAGCTAGCTACCGCGCCCTCGATAGTTGGTATGAGGGATATAAGGATAGCTTTTCTGATCAAATGATGTTGATGGCCTTTATCGCCGGTGGAGCGAATTCGGGAATTGGCAGTATGATACAGACGCCGGACACTTCCGTAGTTCGCGCAGCAAGAGATACGTTCGTCGACGAGATTAATAAGACTTTTGCTGGTTGCGGCGTACAGTCCGCTTCCGCCTTAGCGCTCATCGCAAGAGATATTCTCGGGCAGTTTAACGATAATCGCCTTCCGAAATTGGTTGGCGCCGAAAACCGCGAACTCATGCTCAAGAAGCTTGGCCTGGACGTTTCTAGTTCCTACGCGCGCCTCGAGCAGATTCTCTCGCAGTATGTTCTCGCATTTGTGAAGCTGGATGAAGCAACACCCGATACTGAAGCACGCTATTTGGCAGCGCTTTGGCAGCTCGGTTCTCAGATTGACTGGGAGAGCCTTAATATCAGAAGAAATAAAGGCTCGAAGAGTATCACAGGCAGTGATATTCTGTAATTTCCAGAGTAAAATCAAAACATAAAAGAAGACCCCCAAGTACGGGGGTCTTTTTCTTGCCCTTTTATAGCCAAACGTATTTAGCAAAGAGCATTGTGGCGATTTTACGGTATTCATCGTCGTAGAACGGACAATCGCCGTCCATTTCCTTAGGAATGCCATTCCCTTTCCAATTGTAGAATCTAGCGAATCCCTTGTGGAGCAGACGATACAGCAAAAGATCACTCTCAAGCCTTTCAATGCAGCGACGACGCGCAAACTCGTCGATATCCTTATATCTAGCAACCACGGCGCGTCGCGCAATCTCCATGCGCTCCTGCGCCTTCGGACCACCCAACCAAACACTATCATAGTAGATATGAATGCCTTCCGGGCTGCCGGGATAGTATTTCCCGACTACGAGTAAATCGTCGAGCAGATACGGATCGATGTCAGAGTTTACGCTGGCGTAACCCTTTATCAGCGAACCGTTCACCAACACGACTTTTTCCGGCTCAAGCGAAGACGCGATTTCTTCCAGCCTAGGCATTATGATGTGCAGATTATCAGAGAACGGTCCTTCCAGCTTCGCGCATGGCGTGAGAGCCACGAATGACTGCCCTTTCTCGTCAAGCCACTTCTTACGGCTTTCTGAGACGTAGAGCGGTTCCTGGCGTGTACGATTGGGCAAATAGCACAGTATCTCGCGAATTTTCTCAATCCGGTCTTTTTGCTTGATTAGTTTCTGTTCGACGCAGTAGGTCATCACATCTTTGAAACTCTGCAACATGATGTAGTTATTTCTGCGACTAGCCCCCTCAATGATTGTCTGGAGCTCATACGCCGAAATGTAGCTATTCTTGAGCAGCCAAGGAGTCAAGTGTGCAGACTTCGATACTCGCTGTAAACCTTCTTCCGGTCGCGCATCGACTTCGAAACAGTCGCCAAAATGGAAATTTTCCCGCACGTCATAGACATACAAGAGTTCATACCATGCGTCACGGTATACATCTATAAATTCCCTGGGCGCCGCTTCGAGCGTACTAAGTGGAAGATACAGCGCAAGGCGCCTCGCTTCCGGTTTTCTCAATAGTTCGGTGCAGGCTTTGTAATAATCGACTCTCTTCGACCCTGAAGGGTCTTTGAGATAATCACAAATCCTCATCGCAGCCGACTTCCTTGGACAGGAATCCGGCTCGGCCTCTTCGTAACGTGTTTCGATATACGGCTTTAGATAGTTAACCATAAAATCCCCCTTTCTTGTAATGTGCAATAGTAATGTTATTATGCCATATTTTGCTATTTTTTTCAATGGGGCACCTTCTCCTTGCAAAAAACGCCAAAATCCGGTATAATAGACCGCGTTACGCACGATTATTAATCGTAATCGCCGGTGAAGCGCTTCAAAAACCGGCAAAAGGAAAATTAATAACATGGCAAAACAGGTTATTGGCAACTTGAAGTTGCGCATCCCTGGTGGTAAGGCGACGGCCGGTCCTCCAGTAGGTAGCACACTCGGTCAGTGGGGTCTCAATATGATGGACTTCATTAACCCATTCAACGAAGCCACCAAAGAATACATGGGCAAGAATGTGATTGTTCACATCGCTGTCTATGATGATCGCACTTTCGATTGGAAGTGCCTTGGCCAGCCAGTTGACGATTTGATCCGCGAAAAGATCAAGCTCGAAAAAGGCAGCGGTCGCCCAAACACTGAGAAAGTTGGTAAGATTACCATGGCTCAGATCAAGGAAATCGCAGAAGTCAAGAAAGGTCAGCTCAACGCTATCGACGAAGCTGGCGCTTGCAAGATTATTGCCGGCACCGCACGCTCGATGGGCGTCGAAGTTGTCGAATAAGACACTCTTCAAGAAGGCACTCCTTTACATAGGGGTGCTTTTTTGTTATAATATGCCAATCTGAATCGTCTACGAAATTCTTAGGAAAAGAGGTGGTTTTCATGAAAGGTAGATTGATTGGAGCTCTTTGGATAATTATAGCTTTGGCTATCTTTTACTTTGGGCTCAATGGCGAATGGTTCCCATTCTTCTTCTGTCTCTGCCTGATGATGTGTTTGGCCGAAATCTCTGCGATTTCCGACCTCAAGCCATACCAGGTTAAACCGAGTGCATGTAAACCACACGACGCATGGCGATTCGAATACACGATCGTCTACTTCGCTGCGATTTTCTGCATTCTCTTAAAGAAAGAAGAGCTTCTCCTTATCATTATCGTCTGTTCATTATCCGATACAGGTGCTTTTACGTTCGGAAAGCTTTTCGGCAAACACAAGGCGTGGTTCACGTCAGCAATTTCACCCAACAAGACCATTGAAGGATATATTGGCGGCATCGTTTTTACCCTGCTCGCAATACCGGTTTGTTTCTTACTAAAGATTGCAATCACACCGGCTTTAATTATCTATTTCCTCCTTGGTGGCTTTGCGGCAGAAATTGGTGACCTACTCGGCTCCGCTACTAAGCGTCAGCTCCAGGTCAAAGATAGCGGCGACGGGATTCGGAATATGCCCGTCTTTAAGCTAATCGAGTATCCAATCCGTGGTCACGGTGGTTATCTCGATCGAATGGACTCGATATCTTTAAATATCGTTCTATTCACCATTATCATGGTGCCGTGGAAGTAATCTACGGCACTTTTTCGTGGCCCTTGACTATCAGAGGTAATTTTGATATACTAGAACAAGTTAAATTTAAGGTCGGGAGGCGAATAGCCGTTTGTACCGCGAAAGGAATTTCATGGCAACTAAGAAAGATGCCGAAAAACTTGAGACTCCAGAGGTTGAAACCCCTGTAGTCGAAGAAGCTCCAGTTGAAACTGAAGCTCCAGCTGAAGAAGAAAAATTCGCAAAAGCTGGTAAAAAATCTAAGAAGCACGTAGAAGAGGTAAAGGCTGAAGAAGAGCGCCAGGCTCGCAAGGCTGAGAAAGCCGCTGAACCAGAAAAGAAAGCTGGTCCAAAGCCAGTTACTCGCACTCGCCTCGAACGCCGTGGCAAGAACTACCGCAAGGCAGTCGAAAAGCTCGAAAAAGGCAAGATTTACAACCTTACTGACGCTATCAAGCTCGCTATCGAGACTAGCCCAGTAAAGTTTGACGCTACTGTCGAGATGCATTTCCGCCTCGGCGTCGATCCACGTCAGGCCGATCAGAACATCCGCGCTACGGTTACCCTTCCAGCTGGTACCGGTAAGACCGTCCGCGTCGCTGTCTTCGCTCCACTCGATGCCGCTAAGGCTGCAAAGGCTGCTGGTGCAGATATCGCCGAAGACGAAGAATTCACCAAGCGCCTCGACAAAGAACAGCTCGATTTCGACGTTCTTATCTCTACCCCACAGTACATGCCAAAGCTCGGTAAGTACGCTCGCTTGCTCGGTCCAAAGGGCCTCATGCCAAATCCAAAGGCTGGTACCGTTACCACCGATATCGAGAAGGCTGTTAAGGAAGCTAAGGCCGGTAAGATCGAGTACCGCGTCGACAAACAAGCTATCGTTCACGTTGGTCTCGGTAAGGTTAGCTTCGGTGCTGACAAGATTGCCGAAAACATCAACGCTTTCATCGAGAGCTTGAAGAGCCAGAAGCCTGCATCCATCAAGGGTCAGTACGTGAAGTCCGTCTTCATCAGCACCACGATGGGTCCAAGCATCCAGGTCGAAAATATCTACAACTAATCTAGATGCATCAAAAAAGTTCCGGTTTGACCGGAACTTTTTGTTTGGTTAACTACTTGAGTTTGATGTAGCTATCTTTGTTAGTGAGCCACTTTTCAATCTCAGTGATAGTCTTGGCCTCCCAATCAGCTGACCATTTGCTGGTACTATGAATCGATTGTGGATGGTCGTAGTACACGTTGCGACCGCCGTCGGAGCCGATACCGGAAATGATTGGCGTACCGAGGAGATTGTTATCCTTGAAGGCTGGATTAACTCTACCGATAGTAATGGAACCGAGAATTACGAATCCATCCTCGACGCCATCTTCGATAAATTCAGGCGCACTCTGATGGTCGACACCAGTAACAGCGGCGCTGACGGTGAGCGTACTGTAGTTGCCCTCAAAGGTGCTACTGCTAGCATCGCCCATGTTGAACTGGTCGTAGTTGAAGCTCAAGTAGGTGAGCGTATCAGGAACCTTGAGGGCATAATCGTAGCCATCAAGATAGATATAGCGCGTGTTAGCTGGAGCGGCGATTGGCGTATCAGTTGGCTGATCTGCCGTACCTGGGGTAGCCGGCGTCTTAGTGCCTTCAACCTTCGAAACAACCTCGCGACCGAGGAACTTAGTCGTACCATCAAATAGGAATAGATATGCAGCGGCACCACAGCCAGCGATGGCGAGTAATGCAAAGATGATCGTTGCTACTTTCCAGCCTGCGCCGGTCTTTGCTTTTGGTTCTTCTACGGAATCAATCTTCATATATGCTTTGTTCTCCTCTTTGTCTTTCCAGTCTTCTTCTTCAGCCTTAGCATCTTCTTCGATGGCCTCTTCGGCAGCTTCTTCTGCCTTTTCGGCTTCAATTTTCTTTGCTTCGGCAATCTTCTTCTCTTCAATCGGGTCCTCCGGGTCGACTTCCGGCTCAATGTCTGCTGGATCGACAGGAACTTCTATATCATCGTCAAAGACATCAATTTTCTTAGTAGACTTCACCTCGACGCGGCCTTCATCTTCATCAAGCGCCTCAATAGCGTCTTCGAGGTCTTCGCGTGCGGTTTTTTCTTCGCGAGCATCATCTTGCCCACCATGATTGTGCAATTCGTTTGCGTCGTGGCCACCCTGGCTTCGGACAAAACGATTTTCTTCATCGCTCATTAAGTGATTCTCCTTATGCTTATAATTTTAGCAATAAAAAATACGCCCCGCAAGAGGCGATGGGCGTATTTAGCGTTTCTTTTCCTTGACTTCGTTGCGGCCGAGGTTTTTCTTGGTCTCGGTGAAGACAACGTGCTTGCGAAGTACTGGATCGTACTTGCGAAGGCTGAGTTTGTCAGGGGTGTTCATGGTGTTCTTCTTCGTGTAATAAAGGCGAATACCAGATTCCTCAGAAACTAGACCGACAAGCTTGCGCTTGGTATTATTTTTCTTTGCCATATTGCGTACTATTTTAGCACAAATTTTATGTTACCGCAACAGTTCGCGGCTGATATAATGGAGTTATGAAGATTATAGAAGGGACGGCGGATAATTTCGAGGCCGAAGTGCTCGACGCGAAAGTGCCGGTTTTAGTGGATTTTAACGCAACTTGGTGCCCACCGTGCCAGGCGCTGCACCCGATTTTGGAAGAGCTAGCCGACGAAACGGACGAATGCAAAATTGTGACGGTCGATGTTGATGCCGAAGAGCCACTCGCTGGCGCTTATGGGGTTTCTTCGATTCCTTGTCTCGTATTTTTTCGCGACGGCACAGAATATGATCGCCGAGTCGGCCTACAGCCAAAGAAGCGCTTAATGAAGATTCTAGGAGTGAAATAATGTACGATATCGCGATTATCGGGGGCGGCCCGGCGGGGCTTACAGCAGCCATTTATGCTCGCCGCGCTGGCAAAAAGACGCTGCTACTCGAGGCGACTGCTTGTGGCGGCCAGATGAACAATACCGGCAAAGTCTCGAATTACCCAGCGCTCGAGGATATTACGGGGCCGCAACTTGCTCAGTCAATGCAAAAACAGGCCGAAGATCTTGGCGCCGAAATCGCATATGACAGAATTGTTCGGATTGAGCCAGGATTTAAGCTCGTCGGCGAAGAAGATGAATATTTGGCTAAGGCGGTAATTATAGCGACCGGTACCGAACCGCGTAAGCTCGGCCTCGATGGCGAAGATCGCCTAGCAGGGATTTCTTATTGCGCAACCTGCGATGGCGGTTTTTACAAGGACAAGGTCGTCGCGGTTTATGGCGGCGGCAATTCTGCTGTTCACGAGGCGCTCTACCTCTCTGGAGTTGCCCAAAAAGTTTATCTCATCCACCGCCGCGAAGAGCTACGTGCGGCCGGCGATGTTGTAGAAAAGCTCCGCAGTAACCAGAAAGTCGAGATGCTGCTCGGCACAAATGTCACGAAGTTGCTTGGTGACAAGAAGCTGACTGGCATTGAGCTAAGTAGCGGCAAGTCCGTCGAACTAGATGGCCTCTTCGTTGCGATTGGCCGTGAGCCGAAGTGTGATTTCTGTTCAGATTTAGCCACCGATGGCGAAGGATTTATCGTTGCCGACGAATCCTGTACGACCAGCATTCCTGGCATTTTTGTCGCCGGCGACGTGCGCACAAAAGAATTGCGCCAGATTGTTACTGCTTCAGCCGACGGTGCCGCCGCCGCCGAAGCCGCGATCAAATACTTGGCATAGAAAAGACCCGCGTACTTGCGGGTCTTTTAGACAATTAGCTGTCAGTGCAGCGAGCCATTCCGTTGAAGTGTTTCTTCGAGATGTGTTCATCAATTGCATCGACGATATCATCTAAATCATAATCATCGATTTCGCTTTCATCTTCGCGGAGCTTCCCTTTAATAGTGACGTCGATGTAGTAAAGATCATACTCAAAGTCCGCCGGTAATGCGATGCAATCGCAACCAATTGCCGTCATGCCTTCAATTCTAGTGCCACGATCGAAAGCAAGATTATCTCTCTCATCATTCGAAATACGGCAACTATACAAGTGTTCGCCGTCAGTAGAGTCAATGACATCGATTTCAATTTCGAGTATCGCATTCCCAGTTACCGCCAGCGTCAGAACACAGTCGCGCTCGAGATCATTGATTGTCTCTGCGAGGTCTGTATCAAAGGGGCCTTCCGGATCATAGTAATCCTTTACGTAAACTTTCAAGGGTAATCACCTCTTTTCATAAAATACTTGCCCGTATATTACGAGCACTAGTTAGCGATATTATAGCATGATTTTGCGGATTATCAATGAGGCGGCTTTTTGCTTGAATTTTACCAGAGTTTATGCTAAAATCAATGACAGGTTGCCGCCTTAGCTCAGTGGTAGAGCACTTCCATGGTAAGGAAGGGGTCTCGAGTTCAAATCTCGAAGGCGGCTCCATTTTTTTAGGCATTAATTATTGCATTTCTTTTTAAAACATGATAAAATTGATTCCACGTTTGATCGCCCTCGATATGGGTTGGGATAGCTAACTACCGCTTTCCGGGCGCATGGCCCGTCCGACATAGATACATATGGATAGTGAGGTGAAAAGCAGATGCAAGCAAGCCGTAAAGATCAAATTTTCAAATTCAAGGTATCGTTCTTTAGGACAAAAACAAGTACGGAACCACTCAAAGTGATTCCCAACTGTCCGATTCTCGCACATTCGCGTAAGGAAGCCACGTTTGGCGCCAATAATTACGCAACGAGAATCGTGAACGATCCGAGCAATGACTTCGGGCACTATACAGTCAGCCTGAACGAGTATTGCTAGCACCTCAGCCCTGGGCGACGTCGTCCGGGGCTTTATTCATGCGTGTTATAATTACCACATGGCCAAAACTACAGAATTCAAGATTACCAAGAAACGCAAAGCCGTTTGGAACGCCGAAATGAAGCTCGCCAAAGAGCTCATCCGCGTTTGCAAGAAAAATAACCTAAAGATTTTTATCGATAGCGGCACGCTACTTGGCGCCGTCCGCCATGGCGGATTCATCCCCTGGGACGACGATATCGATTTCGTAATGATGCGCGAAGACTACGACAAGCTCCAAGAAATCGCAAAGAAGGAATTCGAGAAGCCTTTCCATTTCCAGACTCCATATACCGACAAGGGCTATTATCATCCACACGCACAGCTTCGCCTCGACGGCACGACCGCAATTCTCGAAGACAACGGTGACGCTTTCGACTTTCATCAGGGCATCTTCGTCGATATTTTTCCGATTGACTATATTTCCATTAACCCAAAGACCAACAAAAAGATTATTCGTAAGCTAAAGACCCTCGGCATACTTATGCGCGCCTCGGTCGATCCGCGCAAACGCGGCAATTTCGTCAAAAATGCCGCCGTTTCTGCGCTCAGAATCTTCCATTTTGACTCCGTGAAGCTTTTCAAAAAATACGAAAAGATTATTCGCAACATCCCGAAAAAGTCCTACAAACTTGCCAAGGTTTCCCTCTATGCGGACGTCAACGAATACCGCAAAGCTTTGCCAGAGAGCTACTTCGAAAAAATGATTGAAATGAAGTTCGAGAATACGACTTTGCCTGGCCCAGCTAACGCCGATGATATCCTTACGCTTTTCTACGGCAAAGATTACATGACGCCAAAACAAGTCTCGTCCGACCACAAAGGCGTACTTTTCTCCACCACCGAAGATTACAAAAAAGTCCTCAAGAAATTGCGCAGTGGCAACATCAAGAAAGAGGACTACTGGCTTTAGTCAAAAAACGGTGTGTTAAAATAGAATAAAGAAAAGTGGAGTTATTATGAGCAAGAAATACCATGTAGGTTATACTTGTGGCGTTTTCGACGTATTCCACGTCGGTCACCTAAATTTGCTAGAGCGTTGCAAGGATATGTGCGATATTTTGATTGTTGGCGTCTGCGACGACCGCTACGTGCGCGAAATTAAGCAAAAAGAGCCGGTTTTCCCAGCCGATCAGCGCGCCAGAATCGTTGAAGCACTCAAAGTCGTCGATAAGGCCGAGGTGGTCGATATCGAGACGACCAACGACAAGATGCTCGCGCTCAAGAAATTTAAATTCGATGTACTTTTCTCCGGCGACGACTGGAAAGGTTCCGAGCGCTACAAAAAGACAGAAGAGCAATTCGCCAAACTCGGCGCCTCGATTGAGTATTTCCCGTACACCAAGGGCATCAGCACAACCGACATTAAAGCGAAGATGAAGAACCTATGACGAAGTCACGCAAAGCGGTGGCAGCGAAGGTTTTGCCAAAGATTAACTCGTTAACTGGCCTTAAAGTTCTTGCGATGCTCGCCATTTTCTGGCTGCATTCGCCAATCATAAATCCAACAATCGACTTGGGTGCCCAGGCCTGCCTATTTCTATTTGTCGCCTCCGGTTTTCTCGTTGGCTACAATAGCCTAAAGGTTAAAAATCCTAGTGAACCAACCTGGAAGGATTCGATTAGTTATTTTCTCAAGAAATTCAAACAGGTCTGGCTCCTGCATGCGCTTTGCGCAGTCGTAATGCTATTCCTGTTTACTGTACCGATTTTCTCGGGCACCACTTTTATTCGCTTTGTCTTGAATCTCCTTTTACTCCAAGCCTGGCAGCCAGATCCGACGAACTATTTCTCATTTAACGGCGCAACTTGGTTCCTTTCGGCATTACTGTTCTGTTATTTCATGGCGCCACTACTCTGCAAAACGATTCGCCGCGGCAAGAAACATATCATTATCGCGATTATTATCACGGTAATCATCCGTATTGCAGCCGAATTTACCATGAAGCACTATCCGAACGAAATCTTCACGGTCAGCTCGCACGTCTTCCCACCTGTACGCGCTTGCGAGTTCTACCTTGGTATTCTCGCGGTACCAGTCTGGAAGTGGCTGAAAGCGAAGTTCGATGCGCTTGCGCCAAAGAAGCGCCTCTTAACCGCTTCTGTTCTCGAGGCGGCCATTATCGCTATTTCAGTAGCCGTCCTTTATGCCTTCAGAAGCTCCTGGCTCGTCGGCAACTATCTCTGCATTTACGTGCCGCTGATTATCATCATGGCCTGCGATGCCGGCATTATCAGCAAGGTTCTGGGGCTCAAGATTTTCCGCCTCTTCGGCGCAATCCAATTTTCGTTCTATATTATGCACCAGGTCATCATTCGTATCTTCAATAAATATTCCGTTCTCGGTGATCAGAGCCGTCGCGTCCGCACGCTTGGTATGTTTGTAACGACTGTCATTCTGGCCATTTTATATAACTACGTCATACTCCCGGCAATCATTAAGTTTACAGCTTTCATCAGCGGTAAACTACGCCGTAATGTGGTAAAATAATAATAAGCATTAATAGTCTGCGACTGTTTTTGTGGAGTGAAACATTGACTAAAAATAAGGAGAGTCATGCCAAGCAAATCAGCTAAATCGGTCGACGGCATTAAGGGCACGCCAAAAAACAGAGTGGCAAAAACGCCCGCTGCCAAAAAGACACAGAAGTCTGCAACCAAGACTACAGACGGAATTAAAGTAGAAGTACGCCGCACTAAGAAGCCAGCTGCTACACCTGCTCCGCTCAAGAAGAAACTCGCTATTAGGGAAACCAGCGCGCCTATCGTAATTAACGACGAGCCAGCACCAGCTGAAGCGCCAGCCGATCTCCCGTCCAGCGAGAATGATGAAATTATGAACGAAATCGACCGCCTAGTAGAGTCTGATCCGGACGCAACCAAGATGGACGATATTCGTGAAATGTCAAAGGACAAAAAGAAACTCAACAAGGCCAAAAAGCCTCGCGGTAAAATCGAGATTATTCTTTCGATTATCGCCCTCCTCGCTGAAGCCGGTGCAGGTGGTCTCCTTATTTATGGTCTCTTGAAGCTGAATATTCTTCAGGAATGGCAGAATTACGCTATTATCGTGGCAATGTCGCTGATTTTCCTTTTCACTCTCCGCAAACTCACCAAGCGCAAAGCTTTGAAAGGTACCCGCATTTTCTGCATTGTTCTCGCACTCTTGCTTGCCGGCGCCTATGGCTACGCGTATTATCACATCAATAACGTCGTGACCTTTATCGAGGAAATTACCGCAGACAACACTGAGCAGATCGAGTATTCGGTTGCTGTACTCAAGGATAGCACGATTAAGTCGAAGGAAGGCCTCGCCGGCAAGAAGCTCGGCTTCCAGCTAACTGACCTTCATCTCAAACAGGCAAAAGAGACACTCAGCAATGAGATAAAGTATACTGGCACCGACTATGAAAACCTCACGAATCTCTTCATAAATCTCGAGAGCAAGACTATTGACGGTATTGTACTCGCTACTAGCTACCTCGATATCCTCAAGGACGATTCTCCAGAGGATTACAAGAAACTAAAGATTGTATATACCTTTAATATTGAGGTTGAGAAGGAAGACGAGAAGATGGCTACGGTCGACATCCAGAATCAGCCGTTCGTCATGTATATCTCCGGTACCGACTCCCGCAACGGCGTTCGAGCGACCGCTCGTAGCGACGTCAATATGCTTGCCGTCGTCAATCCAAAGCTCGGCAAGATTTTGCTAGTTTCCGTGCCGCGCGATTACTACGTCCAACTCCACGGTACGACTGGCACAAAAGACAAGCTCACTCATGCCGGCATCTACGGTATCGATATGAGCAAAAACACGATGTCTGACCTCTTTGGCGGCGTTACGATTAATAGCACTATCAAGGTAAGCTTCTCAACCGTCGAGAAACTCGTTGACGCAGTAGACGGCATCGACATCTACTCTGACCAGAGAATAAGGACTTGGGGTAGCGATTATTGTATTATCGCAAAAGGCAACGTCCATTTGGATGGCCGCTGTGCTCTTCACTTCGCCCGCGAACGTCACTCCTACGCGAGCGGTGACCGTCATCGCATCCAAAACCAGCAAACCGTTTTGACTGCCATCTTCAACAAGGCAACCTCCACGAAGTACATCATGAACTACAACCGTTTGCTCGACGCAATCAAGGGCACCTTCCAGACCAGCCTTAGCTACGACGAAATCACCAATTTCGCCAAGATGCAGCTCAATACGATGCGCAAATGGGAAATCGAATCCATTAGCGTTGACGGCAAAGGCTCTAGCGCGGCCACTTATAGCGGCGGTAGTCAGAAGCTCTACGTCATGATTCCAGACCAAAAGACCGTTGACGCGGCCATCGCAAAGATTCAGGAATATCTAAAGACCGAATAGCTTGACCTCTAGAACTCCCCATGGTATAATCGACCAATCGCGGGGAGTTCTTTTTTATTTTGTTGAGAAATTGCCCGACTATACTATCTGAAGGAGGTACTTCTTTATGAGTACTTTTGCAACTTGTACATACAACGAACTGGCGGATCTGATTGGACAAGAAGCGATTCGGCTCGCCGAGCAACAAGGCGTGGACTACGGTGGATTACTAATCTGCCCGAGAGCCCATACTACACCTGCGCTCGAGTGGGTTCGCGAAGGAAAGCCTCAAGAGTCGTCTATCAGGCTTTATCATTTCGATCCAAACAGAGAGATGGATCTCCTGGAAAACATCCCGAATGAAGTGCTCGACGAGATTGCGACAAATACGGCGCGTTTACCGGTAATTAAGCTACACAATGAGGATCATCTCTATATATCTGATTACGGTACCAGTATTTGCTATCCAGTCCACGAGCACGAAACGAACAAGACGTCACTTGATATCGTCTTGCTAGTTTGCTGCAGAAACACGATGAGCGAACGCGAAATTTGCATCGCTCTTCGCCCGATCATAAAGAGCTGGGCCGAATTGCAGAAAAAGTGGATACCGAGGCTTCATTTACGCTGCAGAAAAGTAGCGGTCTAAGCATTAGCGCGACATAATCTCAACAAAAAACCGGTGTTCTTAATTGAACGCCGGTTTTTTATAGCTTAATCAATATTGATTGTGACGTAGCTTGGCTGAATATTACTAAGCTTCACGAACACAACGCGGCCCGAAACGTCCGCAACGGACTTGTCCTTGGTCGAAGCGAGATCAATCTGAATGTTATAGTTCTCGTCGCGCGTAACGCTCTTAACCTGGAGGTCGGTAAGACCGGCCGTCTCAAGAGGCACTACGATTACCGAGCTGGAGTTAAAGAAGCTATCTTCAATCTGATAGAACGGAGATGCGCCGCCATAACCAGCAATCGCTTCGGTCACTTTACCGAGCTCATCCTTACTAATCACAGTATAAGAGCTCTCATTCTCGCCCACCTCAAGCTTCTTGAGTAGCGATTCGCTACCTTCGAGCACGGTATAGCCAAAAGTATCAGCCTGGTAGTCGACGGCAATAATCTCAGTGATGTGCTCTTTCTTTTCTTCGGCTTCAACTTCGCCGTCGAACTTGCGCTGAACGTTCATGCCGAAGTTGACGAGCGCCAAAACAGCAACCGCGCCAAGAAGGACACTAAAAATTGCCGACAAAACAATCTTGTAGTTTACGTAGTTAGTTGAAATGTGGCTGTGATTATCCTGCTGTTCTTCTTCGCCCATATGCCTTCCCTTTTTATGCCAAATCGGCTTAGATTTTCATAATCTCCGCCTCTTTTTCGGCGAATAGTTTATCAATTTCAGTATTGAAATCTTTAATCATGTCATCAATGCTGGCTTCGGCGCGCTTCTTGGCGTCCTCAGCGAGCTCGAGGTTCTTGATTTCTTTACGGGCATCTTCACGAGCCTGGCGCAAGGAAATTTTCGCCTCCTCGACCTTGCCGCTAGCAGTCTTGACGATTTCTCTGCGGCGTTCCTCGGTGAGTGGTGGGATTGGAACGCGGATTACACGACCGTCATCGGCTGGATTTAGACCCAAAGCCTGATCTGCGCGGATTGCGCTTGCGATCTTGGCGATATTTGCGACATCGTACGGGGTGATTAAAAGCATGGTTGCGCCCTGAACGGTAATGTTTGCAACCTGATTGAGCGGCATAAACTGGCCATAAACCTCAGCCTTAACACTGGCAAGCATATCAGGGTGCGCACGACCGGTGCGAACCTTTTTCATTTCTTCTTTAAAGCGCTCGACCGTAGCGGTCATCTTGGCTTTTACGCGGTTAGTATCGAACATAACTTCTCAAACTCCTCTTTATTCTTAAATTTTAGCACGATATCACCTGAGCCGCGAGCGGTGGTATTGATCTTGACCTTTACGCCAAGCTTCTTGGTGATATTTTTGACATACGGTTCAGTCGAAGGAGTAGCCGCAGCAGACTTTGGCGTCTTTGGCGTGCTCGCACGATTTGCGAGGTCAGCCTTGTACTGCTCAACACGACGAGCAGACCAACCTTCTTCGATAATCTTTGGCAAGACTGCATTAATCTGAGCTGGAGTAAGCGTTACGAGCGGGCGCATCTGGCCTTCGGAAAGCTTGTGCTCGAGCATCGCATGCTTTGCTTCGTCTGGAAGATTGAGGAGGCGGAGCGTATTAATGACGGCCGTCTCGCTCTTGCCGACACGTTTAGCGATTGCGGCATTATCGAGATTAAACTGGTCATGAAGCTTCGCATAAGCCGTAGCAACCTCAATCGCATTCAAATCGGCACGCTGAACGTTTTCAATCAAGGAAATCTCGAGACGATTCTGCGCATCGAGTGTACGAATTACTGCCGGAATCTTTTCTAGGCCAGCAAGTTTACTTGCGCGCCAGCGGCGTTCACCGGCGACAATTTTATACTTGTTGCCATCTTTAGAAACGACAATAGGTTGAACAACGCCATGCTCACGAATCGAGTCAGCAAGTGCATCAAGCTGCGCCTGGTCGAACTTGCGGCGTGGCTGGTCTTCATCTGGAACAATATCATTTAGCGGCAGTTCAGAAAGCTGGCTCTCCTTGCGGTCCGCCTCTGCAGTCGGGTCAAAAACCGGGTCAAAATCGTCTGGAATCAGCTTTTCGAGGCCGCGACCTAATCCTTTGAGCGCGCTCATTTCGTACGCTCCAAAACTTCATCAGCGAGTGCTTTGTAGGCCTTGGCGCCTTTCGAGAAACGGTCGTACTGGCCGATTGCTACGCCATGGCTTGGCGCCTCAGCGAGGCGAACATTGCGCGGGATAGTAGTTTCGAAAACGTGATTCTTGAAATAACCCTTGATATTCGCAAGCACGTCGGAGCTAAGCGTCGTGCGCTTGTCATACATCGTAGCGAGCACGCCGAGAAGCTTGAGTTTCGGATTGATGCCCTTCTTGCGAATTTCATTAATTGTCTTGAGGAGCTCAGTAACGCCCTGAAGCGCATAAAACTCCGTCTGGACTGGAAGCAAAACATAATCTGCGGCCGCCATGCCGTTAATCGTAAGAAGCGAAAGGCTTGGCTGGCTATCGACGATAATATAGTCATACTTGTCGGCGATTTCCGCGATTGCCTGCTTGAGCACAAAGAAGCGATCTGGAACCGCCACATCACTCATCGCAACCTCAGCATCGGCAAGCTCAACAGTCGTCGGGATAAGGAAGAGATTCTTAGCCTTTTTCTTGTCCGGCTGAACGATAATCTTACTAATTTCAGCTTCGCCAGTCATCGCAGCAGAAATAGTCTTCGCGAACTTTTTTTCGTTCACACCAAGACCAGAGCTAGCATTACCCTGCGGATCAAAATCAATCAGCAGCGTTTTCTTGCCGGCTTTTGCGAGATAAAAAGCTAGATTGACAGACGTAGTCGTCTTGCCAACACCTCCTTTTTGATTGGTAACGGTAATCACCTTTGCCATAAGACTATTTTACCACAAATAAGATTCAATTATCTCAGGAATCGGAATTTCGAGCAAAACGAGGCAGTTTTCGTCCAACCTCTGGCCGAGATGATTAATTAGATCGATATCTTCGGAGAAGAATTTGATTTTCTTGTTGTCGTTCTGGGTTTGCTGACCGCCGAGGATAAGGATTTCGCTAACGAGATCATAATCGACCTTTGCAAGCTTGCGGACATCATCGGTAACCAAGATGCGATCCGGAGCATCGATACTATAGAGCGCCTGAAGACCGTACTTCATTGAAGTCTTGGATGTGCTAGCAGAGTCGTCGAGAATAATCGAATTATGAAGACCCTTGGCTGGCGACATGCGGCCATGAACTGGGCGAATTGCGTCGACGCCCGCGAGGATATGGTCGCGGTCAACCTGGAAGAGTTTTGCGACAGCACAAGCCATCACGACTGGGCGCATGTTATGCTCACCAATAAGCTTGACGGTGACTGGAATATGCTCGCGCTCTGGATTGACGATATCGCCCTGCTGGCCATCGAGACCAGAGTCATGATTCTCGAAGTAGAAATCTGCTGGCAACTCATCGCCATAAGTAGTAATCTCGGCATTCTTGAGATATTTGGCGAATTTCTGCGGTACGTCATTGTAGTTCACGAAAACGTGCTTGGCGCGGTTCGCGAGCGCAAAGAACTTTTGCGCCTCTTCGTCAGTCTCGCAACTCGTCACGACAACGATATCTGGGTCAATGTCCGGGAACATCACCATCGAATTATAATCGAGCAACACAATGTCTGGATCGGCGGCTTTATTGACGCCCATCGTTACCGTAAAGACCTGGCCAAGAACCATGCCAAGGCAGCGAATCGCCGACTTGCGGCCAAAAGAACCAGCGATAACAATCGTCTTTACTTGCGGATTGCGGCGAAAATACCGCTCCATCTTGCTTTTGGCGTCAAAAATCATTATTTCTTTGCCTTCCTAATTGCTTTGCGAACAGCTTTGTCTTCGAGCTTTTCGTCCTTGCTATGAACACCGAAGAAGAGGTCAGTGAGACCGTTTACCATGAGGTAAGTGCCAAAGACGAGCACCTTCGTATTGAAGAATGCGCCGACCGATTCGGAGCCGCTGGTTGCGCCACCAAGCATAAGGAATGCGAGAACTGCGCCAATTGCGCCGTTAACAATCCACATAAAGCGGTCGGTCATGTTATTGAAGCTCACGAAGCCCATTGCAATCGTGACGATTGACGCGAAGGCGACGTAGCCAGCGAGAATTGCAATGCGCAAAGCGACGAGGCTTTCGTCTGTCATGTTTGGATCGACGGTGTATAGGAGAGCAACGCTAATTGCGAGCTCCAAGAAGCCCAAGAATAGCGGGAAGCCCCAGTTGTGCGAACGTTTTTTGCGATAGACGACGTTTGCTAACTCGACGAGCGCGAGGCCAAACATTGTCCAGCCGAGAATCTGAGTTAGATAATGTGTATCCTGGTTGCGTGAGAACATGAGGCAGAGACCTGCCACCACTGAAACCGCACCCTTCATGGCAAATGTAAGCCAATGACTTTCAATAAATTTTTTCGTTGTGTTGCTCACTTGAAAAAGCTCCTTAATTTCTACTTTAAGGATACAATAAGCATAAGCTTTTTTCAAGAATTTCTAGACGTGGCGAATCTTGGCGCGGAGCTTTTCGACCGCATAATCTAGGCGATATTTTGCCGGCTTAATGACCATGTCGTGCGCATGCAGGTATTGAAGCTCTTCAACGCCAAAGCTGCGCTTGAATTGGCTGACGCCGTAGAAGCGATGCTTAGTCTCATCAAGGCCAGTGATGCCCCAGAAATTGTAGCGTTTGATACCGCGTTCGCGGGCGTCGCGCATAGCCTGCATATGAAGAAGTGGCGCGCCAGAATACTTCGTGCCGAGCGCCGTTGACACGCCATAGTGATAGCTCGCTTCGTTGCCGTAGAAAATCATGAAGTTCTGGGCAAGAATCTCGTCGCCAAGTTTCGCAGTATAGAGTTTCACTTCGTCGTATTTTGCGAAGGCTTCGAATTGCTTGGTTAGAAAGCTTTCCGAGAACTCGACGAAACCGTGACGCTTCGCAGTTTCGAGCTCAATTTGGTAGAATTCGTGAATATCTTTTGGATCAGTGCTGGTCAAAACGGTTATCTCATTTTTCTCAGCCTTGCGGATTTTGCGACGAAGGCCCTGGGCGGCATTCGCGAGGATTTCTTCCTCTGGCTTCGAGATATCTAGGACGCCAGCGAGCTCAACCGATAGATAGATTGGAGCAGGCCTTAGCCCTAAGTCTTTGAAGAGTTTGCGGTTCTTTTCGGTCTCAAGAATTTGTGGGCGAATACGCACAAAGACACACTTGGCCGCTTCGGCCTGCGCCTTAATGTCGGCAAAAATCGCTTCGCGAAGAGCTTTCTTGCCCCAGTCCATAATTGGACCACCGGCAATCGCCATATAGGTGCCGCGCTTGGCGGTTTCTACCTGGCCAACATAGGCTGCGATAATATTCTCATCATTATCGAGTGCAATGCGGCGAACGACTTTTTTGCCGCGCGCTTCATGAAAATCACCCCATGCCCATGACTGCAAAAAGTTTGCATCATCATGGCTAGTAATGAATTTATCCCATTTCTTCTGGTCGGTTGCATCAATAATCTTCATATTTCTCCTATAGGTGACGTTTCTTTTTGCGGGCTTTTTCGATCGCGCTTACGAGCTTGTAGCGCAGTTTGTTTACGACGATATCCTGTGCCGGGAGATAGGCGATTTGCTCACCGCCGAAGCCAGTCTTGAAGGTCGTAACGCCAGCAAAGCGATGGTTTGGCGAATTCGGCGGCGCGATACCAAAGAGGTTGTAGCGCTTCATGCCGAGCTTCTTGGCGTCCTGAATGATCTGCCATTGCAATGCGTAGGCGCCTGGGAATTTGCGGCCATCCGGGGTTGATGCGGCTTCATGGTAAATTGCTTCCGGCGCACTAAAAATCACCAAGCCTTGGCAAAGCTTCTTGCCATCAAGCTCTGCGGTATAGATGCGAGCCATGTCGCCATAGACTTCGTGCTGCGCGAGCACGCAGTTGCGCGAGCTAGGGACGAAACCCTGGCGCTCAGCAGTCTGGAGCTGCAAATCATAGAAATCATTAAAAGCTTGCTTAGTTGTTTCGTAGCTGACCTTTATACCGAGTTTTGCCGAGCGGCGCACCTCGTAGCGCGTTTGGCGACGCATTTCGGTCATCAAATCTTCGTCCGATTTGCCCATATCGAGCATGATAGTATTTTCGGCGTGAAGTAACATTGGCGCTGGCACGAGACCGACTTTCTTGGCGGTCGCAAGGTGCGCTGGCGTATTGTCGATATTCGGGCGAATGCGCACAAAAACGCATTTTTCGGCCGCAGCGAGTTTTTTAATCTCGTCGATAAAGAAGCGGATTGGCTTGATTGGGCCATCCCAGTCCATAACTGGGCCGCCCGGGATTTCAAAATAGCGACCGCGACGCGCGTCTTTGCGAATAACGACAGCGGAGCCGATAATCTTCTCGCCATCATAGAGACCGAGATACTTGGCTTTTTCGCCTTCAACTTCGTGAACCTTACCCCAATTTGACATTTGCAAAAAGTTCATCTCCGGGTGCTGCTTCGAGATAAATTCGTCGAGTGTTTTCGGCTCAATCGCAACGACTTTTAACATTTCTTGCCTCCTGCGAGCTTGACAAATTTCTCCGCAATCACATCGGCGAGCTCATTGGTCGAAACGAGATAATGCGAATGGCGCCAACCATCCTTGACGGTTAGCTCGGAACCCTTAATGAGTTCGTGAATTTTCTTGCCTTGGCGAAGCGGCGTGATATTGTCGTCCGACCCCCATATAATCTGCGTCGGCGTCGTAACTTTTGCGATATCGAGAGCCTTGTCGGAATCAAGCATATTAGTAAGGGTGACCTTCATGTTCTCTGGCGCGTTCTCATAGTCGCTTGCGCCCAAAATCTTGTGCGCCAACTTGCGGGCAAACTTGGATTTTTTGAGTGGCGAAAGCGCCTTCGAGAGACCGCGCGAAATGTCACGCTTGGCAGATTTCTCGTAATAGCCAGCGGCGTCAAGCAAGATGATTCCCTTGAGATAATCTGGCTCTTTGCTCAGCAAATTCAAGAGAATGCGACCGCCATTGCTGTGACCAAGTGCAATGCTACCTTTCGGCAAATTCTCTTTTGCCCAGGTGACGTAGTCCTCAATCGTAAATGATTTTTTGGAAGGCTTGCCAAGGCCAGGCACACGTAATAATTCCGCATCAATACCCTGCGCCCTTAGATCTTTTATGACATCAAGCCATGGCTCTGGCTTGTAGGTCCAACCGTGCAAAATATATAACTTTTTCATCTATTTGAGCCCCCAACTTGCGCGACGCTTTTTGTGCGCAGCGTCTTGGCGTGCCAATTTCACGACATCTTCTGGATTTGCAAGCAATTTCTCAACGATCCATTCGAGATACTGGCTACCCTTGAACATCACGGTTTCTTTGCCGGCGAGATTCTTTTCAAGATAGCTAAGTGCTTGCTGCGGTTTGTCGAAGGATTCAAAATCGCATTTGCCTTCGAGCAGCGGCGCGGTATATTTCTTCGTACGGCGGCCAATCATGATAATCTTTTCCGCCTTGACGCCGAGCAACAAATCGGCAAGCTTCTTGTGTTCGTCGCCCTCGAGTGCGCCCTGGTCGATAATATCGCCAATCACAAGCCACTTGTGCGGCGCCTTCATTTCTTTCATCATATCAAGCACGGTCGTCATGCTAATAATGTGAGCATTGTAGCTCGAATCGATAATCTTAATGCCGTTTTTGCCCTCGAGGTAATTGCTGCGGGCTGGCGGCATTTTATAATTCGAAAGATCCGTATTTGCCTTCACGCCGAGATAATCGGCGAGCTTATCGAGCATCAAAAGCTGGGTCGTCACGTCTCGCGGCATCGGCTCGTTGAAGACAAATTTCTTTTTGCCGATCGTAAAGGTAGCCTGATTTGGCACGACCGCGTAATCTTTGAGCTGGCTTTTATGGACACCAACCACGTCAGCAAGAAGGCCTTCGCATTTCTCACGCATTACCTCGTTGTCGCCGTCGATTAAAACAAGCTTCTTGGTATTCTTTGGAATTTGCGCAAATTCGTGCGCAATCGCCTCGTCGATATTAATAAAGCGACCGCTTTTGACCTCGTTTTCATAGAAAACAGCATGCGAACGGCCAAGGCTAACCCAGAGCGAAACCTCAGGCTTGAGCCATTTAGCAACAAATTCAGCCTCATGCGGGCGCTCGCCATCACATTCGACCACATAATATTTCTCTTTGCGGCGATAGAAAAGCGAGCGAATTGGCAAACCAAAAATCAGAGCGAACCAATAGAGCTTGCTGCCGGTAATGCCGTGCATGCCGACGATATCGAAAGCAATGCCGAAGGCGGAGTTAGCGTTGTGCGAATAGTGCGCCTTGTCGCCAAGCTGGCACTCGATGAGGTTGAGCATCGTGGTTTTGCCCGCCGATCCGGTTACGATAATAACGCGCGGTTTCCAGCGCTTGAGCGAGTGGTTGGCAAAAAACTTGAAGTAGCCAGCCGCCACAAAATAGAATTTTTTCTTGAGTTTAAAAGCTAAAGTCATGTACTTAAATTATACCATACTTGTGCTTTGTTGACTTTTTAGCCGTTTCGTGATATAATTATATGATATGAAGCGTTTCAAGGACTATTTTTTCTCTCTTTACCGCGATAAGCAACAAGTCGTGCTTTTGACTTGGGTTTATTCAGCTATCGCGCTGATTTTTGTCGTCATTGCAACGCTCGTTTATCTCGCTAACCAGCCGGCTGGCGCCGCGCTCTTAATCGTTCCGCTCGTCGCCGTTGCTTCGCTCTGCATGAACGTGGTTTTCTACACTCTCGTAACTGCCCTTCTTGGTCCGATTGCCAAAAAGAAGTCGACAAAAAAGACCACCAAGAAAAAGACCACCCGCAAAAAGGCTACCAAAAAGCATTAGTATTTTTGCTAGAATAAAAATATGGATTTTCAATACGTCTTATCGCAAATATTCACCATTTTAATGTACGTTGTCTTGATAGCTAGCTATCAGTTCAAAAAGCGTCGCAACATTTTGATTGCCAGCATCGTCGCGATCTTGCTAAACTCCCTAGCGTATATCTTTTTGCACGCCTGGACTGGGCTCGCAATGTGCGGGATTGCTTTACTCCGCTCCATTTACTCCCTTTGGGACGAAAAATACCACGGTCAGTCAAAGACTATGACCGCCCGCGACGTCGTCGTACTTATTATTACGTCTGTCGCAATTGTCGCCGTCACTATCCCGACCTATGATGGTTTCTTAAGTCTAATGTCTGTCTTTGCAACAATCGCCTACACCTATTCCATATGGCAAAAGAACACGCTTGTTTATAAAGCAATGGGCGTGCCGGTCGGCATCCTCTGGATTATTTATAACGGCTTCGTCGGTTCATTCTTTGGCGTAGTATTAGAGGCTGTCCTATGCATCGCGTCAGTATATGGCTTCGTGAAGGCCTTAAAAGAGAGAAAGCATGGAAAACGACACGCGTAATCTTATCGACAAGTTCAAGGGTCTCCCGAATGAGGAGATTGTTGCCGAGCTCGATAAGTCTCGCATTCCGCTCGAAATCGCTATCGAAAACTTAGCTCACGATTTTAATATCGGCACTATCGTACGCAACGCGAACGCGTTTAATGTAGCGCGCGTGCATATTATCGGCAAGCGCAAATACAACCGCCGCGGTGCAATGGTGACCGACAAATATCTTCATATCGATCATTTTGCTGCCGTTGAGGAATTCATTGCCGACGCCCATGCACGCGGTATGAAAGTTGTTGCCGTCGATAATAATCGTCCGGAATCCAAGCCACTAGCATCCGTCAAACTCGTGCCAAATTCTATCCTCGTATTCGGTTCCGAATCGGATGGAATTTCGCAGGAGCTACTCGACAAAGCCGACCAGGCTTTTTATATTGAACAGCTCGGATCAACCCGTTCAATTAATGTCGGCTGCGCTTCCGCTATCGCAATGTATGAAGCGGTGCGCCGCTTGGGGCTCTTGCCAGATGCGTAAATACCAGTTGAGCCAGCATTTCCTGCGCGGGCCAAAACTCGCCGGTTTTTTGATAGGACACAGCAATATCAAGAAACGCGACACCGTCCTTGATATCGGCGCTGGCTCTGGCGTCATTACCTCTGCGTTGAGCCGCCGCTGCAAACAAGTGATTGCCGTCGAACCGGATCACGAGACCGCCGAAAAACTCCGCAAAAATGTCGCGAAGTGCGAAAATGTCCAGATTGTCGAGCAGGATTTTATGGAGTTCGAATTGCCGGAGGGTGAATATAAAATTTTTGCCAATCCGCCATTTCACCTCAGCTCCGCGATTCTTCATAAACTAGACGAAGCCGAGAACCCACCGACAGCAATTTATCTAATCCTACAAAAGCAATTCGCACTAAAACTACTTAATAACGACCGCCACTATACCTCGCAACTCGGCAAACAGCTTTTCGTGCACTACGCACCACGTATCCGCCTGCCAATGAAGCCGGAATATTTTACGCCGCCGCCAGCCGTGCCAACGGTCCTCTTAGAATTAAAACGCCGCCCTGAATAGGGCGGCTGTTTTTTACAATGTGCATTCGATTTCTTTTTCGTAGAAATAACCAGCAAGTCGGTCGAGCACCTCTTGATACTTCGACCATTCGCGAATGGCTTGATCGGTGTGATAGTACGTCGGACAATACGTCGCCTCCGCCGGCACCATCAATTTGCCGCCAGCAGGACGATGCTCGAAGTCCAGCTTACAACCATTCTCGGCGAGCAGAACGCAAGGTCCGCCCCTCCTTCCGCCATAGACTGGCTCGCCAACATTGCGTACCCGCAATATTTTGTAGATGCCGGCTATGGCGAACTGGTCGCCGTCTACTGCATCGATTGCAATATAGCCTTTCTCGATTTCAGCCTTCAGTCCTTCAAAGGATAAATCCTCAAAATCGTCCGGACTGAAAGTACAACCGCAGTTTTTGCAGCAGCTTCCGCCACATTCTGCACAAAGCTCAGGAAATTGTAGCTCAGGATTGCTGTAATCCTTGGGGTAATGCCTATAGATTCGTGCTTGGTTTTTTCTTTTCCTTTTTAAATACTCTTCGTAACTTACTCCGAACGCAGTATTACTTTCTTCGGGTTTCTTCCCTGGCTGTTCTCCCATGAACATCACCATCCTTTCGGCTAGAATGTTTATATCATAACATGATTTTGTCGTTTCGCAAAGTGTGGCATAATTATAGGATGAAAGGACAGCCAAATGCCGCGCGCGAATAAACCTCAGCCATATGAGCCAGAGAAATGCTGGGTTGGCGACAAGCACAAGATTTGCTATCCGGACGAAGAAACTGCCGAAGCCTCGGCGCGCCTCGTCGAATATGATCACGGTCTGCCCGTCAATTCCCTGACGACCTACAAATGTGAATATGGCGACCATTGGCACCTCGCCAACAAGCAATGAAAAAGCCCGCGGCATGCGGGCTTTCGTTAGCAAATATACAGAGTTTTTCCGTCCAAAACGAGCTGAACTTCTTTGTCTTTGTGTGTCGCGATGAAGATGAATACACCGCACGAAATAACCTTTTTGAGCGTTGCCGTGAAGTGATTCTCGTTCGTGATTTCAGGATCAAGAATGAGCCCGCTTGGTTCTTCGTCAAAGAACGGAGTCTCGAGCACCCATTCGACAACCACATCGTCGCCTTCAATAATGAGGTTTTCACCATTCTCGGCGGATGCGATAAAGAGTTTGACCTCCAGATTCATCTCATGGCTTTCGAACTTCTCGTCTTTAAGCCTCACACACCAATCATCTGCTTTTATTGCTACTCTTTTTTTAGCCTTCATTTTTGATACCCCCTTCGAGCTAAAATATTCTAAATGTACATAATAACTATTATAGCACACTTATGCCAAAATGTCAATGTTAACAGGGGTGAGGCAACAAAATGCCCACCGTTACGGTGGGCAAAAAATCATTTTCAAGCTGCTATCTGATAGATTTTTCCGTCCTTATAAAAGAACTGGTACCCTGCGTCGAGCGCAAGGAGCATAAATGCCCCACCGCCGCAGTTTACGATACGTTCGATCGTGGTTTCGTATTGATCGACATAATCGGTGAAATCTCTATCGCCGTCAAGGTACGGCGGCTCTTTGAATGTATACTGGAGAATAACTTGCGGCGGAACGTTCATCGTAGGAGAGGGAAAATCGATATAACTACAGATTTCTGAATTATCCATAAACGATTTGACGGCTTCTACCATAATCAGGCTAGATTTAAACTTCGAGCCTGGCGCCAAGATGCTCCATGAGCACAACTTGTCCAATGATTTGATTACATACTTCGACATATTATTCGCCCCCTTTGAAGTATTATTGTAAGGTACTATTTATATTATAGCACAAGCGCGATAAAATGTCAATGTTAACAGAGGTGAGGCAACAAAAAGCCCGCTTTTATAAGCGGGCTCTACCTACTCGACTAGGTAAAATTTTCGTTCGCGGATTAAGAATATCAGCTGAGCTTTTTCCCCTGTGTCAACGAATTCCCCTTCAAAGATGCATATGTCGTTCGCTTTGATCGTCTTTGTGATGAAGATATTGCCATATTCTGAGGGCTGAAACAGCACAAGATCTCTTTCTTTAGGGCAACAAGTCGCTAGCGTGTGCGATAAGTCTTTAAAGATGAAATCGTTCAGATACGGCGGAAGCGTCTTTGTCGAACAAGCCACTACGCCGCCATTTCCGGTACTGTAGCTAAATATCCATTCACTGATCAAGTTCGGAATACTGTATTTTACATCCATAATTTTCACCTCCGTGCCGAGTATTTTTGTAAAGAACAGTGATAATATTCTACAACAAAAAGCCACCTCTGTAAAGAGATGGCTTTGGCGTACTATTTCTTGCCATTAAGCTGAGCAAGTTTTTCCATCGTCTTGTTGATGCGGAGGCGGTTGCGAATCGCAACAGAAGTCTTTTCGTCCTCGAGCTCCTTGAGCATGTGAGGGTCCTTCTTATACATCTCGCGGAGGCCGTCGATTTGGTCGAGAATCTCTTCCTCAGTAACTTCAATCTTGAGCTCATCACCAAGCTTAGCGACGACGAGGTGGCCAATAACGCGCTGTTCAGCAGCATCATGGACCTCTTTGAGCCACTGTTCTTCGGTCTGCTTGACCTGCTTGAGGTAATCCTCGAGTTTAGCGCCACGAGCCTCAATATTGCGAAGCATATCCTGCTTGATTGCCTCAGCCTGCTCCTTTACGAGCTCTTCTGGAGCAACCGTCTTGGAACCCTTTACGAGCTCATCGAGCATTGCGTCCTTGAATTCGCGATCAGCATTGTCTTTACCCTGCAATTCGAGATTCTGCTTAATATCAGCACGAAGCTCTTTGAGGGTTGGAAAAGCACCAGTCTTCTTGGCGAGCTTGTCGTCAATCTCTGGAACCGTAACTTCGTTGACCTGCTTCAAAAGAACCTCAAAGACCGTATCGGCACCAGCGAGATCCTTTGCGTGATAATCCTTTGGGAACTTGAGCTTAAGCTCGAACTTGTCGCCAACCTCGTGGCCAGCAACACCTTCTTCAAAGCCAGGAATAAACTGACCGGAACCGAGTTTGAGCTTGAAATCTTTGGCGGAGCCGCCCTCGAAGGCGACATCGTCTTTCTTGCCCTTGAAGTCGATAATAACTTCGTCACCCATTTTGGCGGCGCGCTTGACGGCCTTGGTTTCAGCAAGGCTTTCAGCGATACGCTTCAAGACATCGTCGATATCTTTTTCGGCAACCTTTGGTGCGACATACTTAGCCTTGAGCTTCTTGTAATCCGGAAGCTTGACCTCTGGCATAATATCGGAAGAAATCGTAACCTCTGCCATTTCGCCAGGAACAAATTTCTTAATGTCGACATGAGGCGCGGAAAGTGGCTGCACCTTTGCTTCATCATAAATCTTTGGAATAGCCTCGCGGACGAGAATATCCAAGGTGGTCATTGCTAGTTCATTTGGATCAACGTGACTCTCAACTTTGCTGGCAGGAGCCTTACCGTTGCGGAAGCCCGGAATTTTGACATTGCGCGCGAGACGACTAAGAGCCTTGAGACGGGCTGGCTCAAAATCTGCGCTCACAAACTCCACATCGAAGGACACAGAGCTTTTCTGCTTAGTAGTAGTAAATTTCATGGGGTAAATTATACCACGAACAGAGAAAAACCCCAACCGTTAGCTTATTCCTTTTCTTCGATGCCCTGGTTGTAGTCGCTGCGGAAATGCTTGAGCGTGTTATGAACGTCAGTTTCGTGCTTGATGCCTGGATTCAAAATGCCGTTCGGATCGAAGATTTCCTTGATACGGCGATAGAGGTCGAGCGTACGTTCATCTTCAAATTTCTTAGCAAAAATCGCCATGAAGCGCCCCTCTGGCGCCTCGCCGCATGGGTAGCCTTCGACGGACGAAATGAGCTTCAGATAAGAAGTAAGGAAGCGAATAATCTCCTTGCGCCCTTCGGCTGTAGACGGTTTGAAGCTCGGGCGGACCGAGAAGGTATTGAAGTCGGCCGAGCCAAAGATGGCAAGCTTGAGTTTTAGCTCCTTCGAAAGGTCATTGAGTTTATTGAAGAATTCGACCTGGTTGGCTGGCGGAATATAGACGCCATCCACGAGCGGCAAATGATAAGAGCCGGCAGCGCTATCGTTCAAATAGGCGTCGAGGATACGGTCGAGCTCGATAAAGTCGCGCTCATTGCTCTCGTCCTGGCGAATAATCGAAATGCTATCCGGCAAGACACGACGAAGCTTAGCAAACTTGCGCTTGCGATCGCGGAGCGAATCGTCCTTGGCGTTCGCAACTACGAGGAAGCCATCGTCGGAAACCTTGCGGAAGAAGCGGCTGAATTTTCCAGTCGTTTCGACTTCATTAAACAGTTCAGTGTCATAAACGATAATATCCGTGAAACGAAGGCGTTTGAGTTCCGTGCAGACAGTTTTGTAAATCGTGGCAGTCTTGCATGGGATTGCTACATAATCTGGGCTTTCAAAGACCGGCTCGACGCGCAAAATCACCTCGGAAACAATGCCGAGCGTACCTTCAGAACCGCAGATGAGCGGCACGAGGCTGAAGCTATGTTTCTGCTTTACGATGCCGAGACCAGAGTAACCGAAACGATTGAGTTTGTTGTCGATAATCTTACCGACCGAATCGCTTTCCTCTTCAATCAAATCCGCAACTTTCGCATAAATTTCATTTTCAAACTTGTCGCCAACCGTCATGCGGCGTGCAAAATGATGCGACAGAGGACGAAATTCCGCCACACTGCCATCACTCAAAACGACCTCGACGCGGTCGATAAAGTCGCTAATTGTGCCTGGATCAGTATTATTGCTGGCGCTTGCCGCTTTTGCAATCAGGCCGCCAATCGTTTCGAATGGGTTACCCATGACTGGCAAATCGAGGCCACAAAGACTGAGAGCTTTCTTGAGCTCGCCAAGGCGCACGCCACACTGGACGCGCACGAGGCGCTGGCGAATATCTACTTCCTGAATCGCATTCATGCGCTCGGTCGACACGACGATGCCGCTGCCAATATCTGAGCCGGTCTTACTGTGGCCGGAGCCACGCATAGTAATTGGGAGATTGATCTTCTTCTGATGTAATTGATGCGAAAAACGCACGAGGCGGCGCAAGTCCATCGTATTTTCCGGCAAAGCCACCACGCGCGGATGAATTTTGAGAAGCGAGCGGTCGGTCGCGTAATCATCCAAAATACCCGGCGCCGAATAAACAACACCGTCCAAACATTTGTTCAGATAGATCGCAATGCGATTCATAAACCACCCTTCAACATCTGTAATTTATTTTAGCATAACTATTATGATTTTTGCCGGCTTTTTGCTATAATTTTGACATGCCCGAGTGGTGAAATTGGTATACACGTATGCCTTAGGAGCATATGCCTTCGGCGTGCTGGTTCGAGTCCAGTCTCGGGCACCAAGATGAAATTAAGTCCTCTTTGAGGTCTTTTTTCATCTGCTCATATAATATTGCCCTAGTATAGAAATCGGTTATACTTAAAATAACTAATAGGAGATCGCCATGATCAAAAATCCATCAGCAAAGATTAACTTCTCTGATAAAGACAAGACAATCATGCTCACAAATCACAATTATTATGTCCGCACTGCCATCGCCACACTTGCGGATATTTTCTTAACTTGGATCAAGATGGCTTTCATTACAATCGGCATCATTCTCTTAACCCTATTTATCCTCTACTTACAGAGAGATAAGATGGGCAGATACGGCGAACAGTACATGATGTACTTCATCTATTTCTGCATCGCTCTCGTCATTTTAATGACGATTATCTTCCTCATTTATGTCATCGTTAAAATTGGCCGCATTTCTACAATGCGCAAAGCCGTCAATCGCATCGAAAGCAAGATTATCGATAATTGCACGGTCGCTGAGCCAAAAGACGAAGAGAAAAGCGTTTTAGACGAAGAATAATTCCGCCAACAAAAAGCCGGGCTTTATTGCCCGGTTTTTGATTAGATACAAGTATAACCGCCGTCGACTGGCAAGATTGCACCAGTGACGTAGCGCGCCTCATCGGATGCGAGGAAGACTGCGGCAGCATCGAGCTCACCCGGCTTGCCATAGCGCTGCATTGGAACATGAGTCTTGGCAAATGCCTGGAAGCTTTCCGTATCAAGCACGGCTTTCGTGAGCTCAGTCTCGAAGTAGCCTGGGCAGATTGCATTGCAAGTAATACCGTCAGTTGCGAGCTCAGCGGCCACGGCGCGCGTAAAGTTCACGACAGCGCCCTTTGAGGCGTGGTAAGCGACTGTATGAATCTCGGTATTGCCAACGAGGCCATACATCGAAGCGATGTTGATAATGCGGCCATACTTATTCTTCTGCATGATGCGCGCGAAGGCGCGAGTCATCTTGAAGACACTCGTTTCGTCGGTGGCGATGGTGAAATCCCATTCTTCGTCAGTCATGTCGACGACGCCTTTATCTTTGGAGGAACCGGCGCAGTTGAGTAAGATATCAACCTTGCCAAATTCTTTTTCGGCAGCCTCAGCAGCGGCATTAATGTCATCAGTGGAGGTGACGTCGCACTTCACTGGCAAAACCTTTACTTTGAATTCCTTGCGCAATTTTTCGGCAAATTCCTCGAGACGCTCAACGCGGCGAGCGAGAATTACGAGATCAGCACCCTGACGAGCAAAGGCAGTCGCCATTTGAACGCCGAGGCCGGAGCTGGCACCGGTCACAACTGCTACTTTTCCAGACAAATCAAACATTGTTCCTCCATTTTTTTTAACTCTTTTCAGTATAGCCCAATTCTCGCTAATTTGCAAGCCGCGGCGCCCTGCTTTACAATAGAATTATGAGCAGTTCAAAGAAATATCTTATCCCAATTATTACTTTAATTGCACTAGCCGCAAGCTACTTCTGCGGATGGTTCATCGCGAGCAATCAAGGCTTGCCGAATCTACCAAAACCAGAAGTCTCCGAAGGCCAACGCGGCGAACTTGGCATCGACAAAAACATCAATGAATCTAATATCGACAAATACCTCGGTCGCAGCGACTCCGTCTATCGCGACATGCGCATGCTCGAGGATCCAGCCAATTACGAAGCAATCGGTGGCGACCGCTATCTTTCCGGCCTAATCAAAGGCTTCGAGGTCGTTCCGCTCCCATACCTCGTGAACGTCGATTTGCCACCGGAAGTCGGCAAAACTTACATCGGCACCACGCTTTTCACGCGCGACGCAGGTGGCAAGCTCACCGCTAATTACGACGAGTCGCTTCAAATCCTCAAAGATCTCTTCCCGCAGGACAAAATCATCTTCTTGATGTGCGGCGGCGGCGGTTATGCCGGCATGACTAAGCAGCTCCTCGTCGACCTCGGCTGGAACGGCAACAATATCTACAACGTCGGCGGCCACTGGTATTACGAAGGCAAGAATAACATCGAGACAATCACGCAGGACGACAACGGCGTGAAGAAATTCGCCTTCTGGAAAATCCCATACCACGATATTGACTTTTCGAAGTTAACCAAGAAATGAAACGCAAACACATCGTCATTATTGCAACTTCGCTGACCTTGTTTTTCGCAGCTGCGGCAACCATTGCTCTACTCATCCCGTCACTCACGAGCAAGCAATTTCGTCTCGAAGACGAGTATTACGGCGAAAGCGAATCAATGTTAATCGACAAAGACGAATATGAGCGGCTCATCAGCGAAAAGAAGTCTTTTATCGTGATGATCGACAAGCCGGGCTGTCTCAAAACCGCCGAAATGAGCGTCAGTCTATCCGGTTTCCCGGACGACATGCAATTCAAGTATTACCATCTCTACTGGGACGAGGCGAAGGAGAGCTCACTCCATGAAAAAGTCAAATACACGCCATCAGTCGCCCTGATTCACGAGGGCGAAGTCGTTGATTGGCTCGATGCCGACGCAAAAGAAGACGAGCCGCTTTATAACGATTCAAAAGCGCTCCAGGACTGGATTCGCGAATATATTCTCTTCTAGAGTTTTTGATACATTTTGATGTGAGCTGCGGCATAGCTTTTGTCGCTAAAGAGGCTTAGGCCCCGGAATTCCCACGGTGCCGGCGATTCTGGGTGCGAAAGCACGAAAATCCCGCCATGCTTGAGAGATTTTAGAATTTCCTCAATGTATTCGTATTGCGGATTATCGTAAGGCGGATCGGCAAAAATGATGTCGTATTCTTTTTGGAGTTTGCGCACGATTTTGCCCTGCGCTTCGAGCTTGAATTTTGCCACGTTGGCCTTGATGACTTTTGCAGCCTTCTGATTGTTCTCGAGAAAATCTACACTATCGGCACCAAGCGACAAAGCCTCGAGACCAATCGCGCCACTACCGGCAAATGCATCA
>JAFYZJ010000014.1 GCA_017548735.1 Candidatus Saccharimonadota bacterium
CGTCGTCATAGAATACTTTCTTTGCCATAGATACTCCTTATAGTGTTGCTAAAATGTCTTCTTCTTTGATAATGAGATAGTCCGTACCGTCGTACTTGATGTCGGTGGCGGAGTATTCGCGATAAAGAATGCGGTCGCATTTTTTGACGGTCTTTACGTCTGGGCCGACGGATTCAATCGTAGCAGTGGTGGATTTTTCTTTTGCTTCACCGAGCAAGATGCCCGATGCGGTCGTGCTGGTAGCGGCGTCTTTTTTGGCGACGACGCGGTCAGCGAGAGGCTTGATAGACATGTGGTAATTTCCTCCTGAAAATTATTTCTACCCCTAGTATAGAGCGATGAATTAGCACTGTCAAGCGCGGAGTGCTAATCGTGGCGAAATGGTTATGACGGATGACGCTTATGCTATAATTTAAGGAACAATAAAAGGAGTAATTATTAATGGAAGATTCGTTTGACGCGCGCTTGAATGGCGAATACAAACCGCCACGTGCTGAGAAAAAAGGCGGTAGAGGGTGGATGGTTACGTCGATTATCCTCTTTTTGTTATTGATCGGTGCTGGCGTATTTGCCACGATTATGGCCATTAGCAATAATACGAACGGCGATAAAATGCTGAACAATGAGACTGAGATTAGCAAAAAAGACGAAAAAATTGCCGAGCTCGAATCGACGATTTCGGCAAATGAAGCAGAGATCGCATCGCTCAAAAACAGCACGGTTAACCCAGGTACTGGTACCGCAACTCAGAAGAAGTATTCTGATTTCAAAATCGATATTGCCGGTTTGATGAAGTTAATCAACAAGGATAACAAAGATTATCCTGGTGTCGTATCGAAGTCGCTTGATTTGATCAAGGCTGAGTTCACGAGCGATGACAAGTATCTGATTGTCGCTGCTAATATTTTTGAGGGAGAGACCGGTTATGCCGGTGTCTATTACAAGGAAGTTGGTGCAAATACGGGCTGGAAGGTTCAGTTTGAAGGCCATCAGTTTAGCTGTGCGAATGCTACTGCCGAACAGAAGAAGTTTGGTGAGACTTACAAGGCCTTTGATACCGGCCTTGATAGCAAATACGTCCAGTGTGTTGAGTAAAATAAAATCCCCCTTCCCCAGGGGGATTTTTGATGCGTGGTAAAATATAGATATGGGTATAAAAGAAAAAATTCCTTTTTATGATTCAATGACAATTCCTTACCACATCGGAAAGGCGGCGCTATTTGGCACGCTTAAGGGCTTCCCTGGTAAGAAGATTACTGTAATCGGTGTGACTGGCACAAACGGCAAGACGACCACTTCGTTTATGATCTGGAAGATGCTCAATAATGCTGGGCGCAAGGCTGGCGTGATGACAACAGTCGGTTGGGGTGTCGACGAAATCCATGAACAGATGGAGCACATGACGACAGTCGACGTGAAGCTTTTGAATGAACGCATCAAAAAGATTGTCGATGCGGGGGCGGAATATCTCGTATTGGAGCTGACGAGCCATGCTTTGGCACAACATCGTGACCTCGGTATTCCGATTGATATTGCCGTGATGACGAATGTGACGCATGAACATTTGGATTACCATAAAACCTTCGAGCGCTATCGCGATGCAAAGCGTAAACTTTTTAAGAAGGCGAAGTTTGGCGTGATTAATGCCGACGATCCTTCGGCGGGCTACTTTGAAACTGACGTCGATAAGTACGTCACTTACGGCGTGGAGTATGGCGGCTTGAAGGCGGAAAAGGTGAAATTGATGCCGGATGGCGTCGAATATGTGACGAATGATGGTTTGAAGATTAGGACGCGAATTGCGGGCAAGTTTAATGTTTCGAATTCCCTCGCCTGCGTGGCGGTAGGCCGTCGTTTGGGCTTGACTGACAAAGATATTGCCGACGGTATTTATGCGCTCGAAGAAGTGGAAGGCCGTATGGTGAAGATTGATATGGGTCAGAAGTTCACGGCAATTATGGACTATGCACACACGCCGGATGCTTTCGAGAAGCTCTTGCCAGATATGAAGAAGGCCACCAAGGGACGTCTGATTGTGATGTTTGGTTCGGCTGGCGGTCGTCGTGATCCGTCGAAGCGTAAACCGCAGGGTCAGATAGCTGGTAAATATGCAGATATCGTGGTGCTTACCGAAGAGGATGACCGCGATACGCCGGGCATGGAAATTATCGAGATGATTGCTGAAGGTGTGCGCGAAACCCCAAAGACGGAATTGCTTATTGAACAGAATCGTCCAAAAGCAATCTTACTCGCCTGCAAGACGGCAAAGCCAGGCGATACAGTACTCTTCCTCGGTAAAGGCAATGAGAAAACGATTGAGCGCGCAGATGGCGCACACGCCTACTACGAGCTAGACGAGATCAAGAAAGCGCTGAAGAAAATCTTGAAGTAAAAAATATCTCCCGTAGGGGAGATATTTTTGTTGGCACTAATTAGCGGTTGAGGCCGCCGTAGTTTACCCATGAAATTTCGGTAACTTTACCTTCTTCGACCTTGAATTCGAACTTCTTCCAAGTCTGGGCTTTGTACTCGATTTTCTCGTACTTGCCACCCTTGTAGTTGTCGTATTCGTTGCTATCGGTTGGTTCACCAAAGGCCTTGACGAGGTCTTCGCGAGTGCTACCGAGATGGATGCCACCGAAGAATTCCATACCTTCGTAGATTGGCTGAGTCTTGACGTTAGTGACGCTGCTGACGGTAACCTTGCCGAGCTTAGCTTCTGGGAAGGTGACGTCATCTTTGCCGTCGTTGTAGGGGGTGATGCTGATGTTGGTGTCGTTGTCGTTATTGTTGAGGTAGCCACCACCAATCATGATCATATACTTGCCAGCTGGGACAGTTTCGTTCTCGACGCGGCTGTTGACCTTGTACCCGGATTCTGCGAGATCTTCGAGCTTACTTTCGAAAGTATACTTTTTGCCGTCAATTTTGATGAAGTAGGCGCCATCTTTTTTGTATGGCTTGCCGGCGTCTTCGTCTTTTTCGTCTTTGCTTTCTTCTGCAGTCTTTGGCTCGTCTTTTTCGCCGTTATTGTTGTTGATGATGAGGATTGCTGCGACGATACCGCCAGCAATGATCAAGACGGCTGCGACGATTGCGACAATAATGCCGACATTGGATTTCTTTGCAGGTTTTGAGGCCTGAGTTCCTTCAGTCATGAAAAACACTCCTATTTATTGTTTAATTAATGACTATTATACCTTAAAATGACTAACCAGCCAAAGGCTTATGCGGGAATAGAGCGTCTTTTTATTTGCTGAGAGGGCCGACATTAGTCCAGCCGATGACGGCGACTTTGCCGTCGTCGATTTGGAATTGGAAGAACTTTAGAGTAGAAACCTGGTATCGCAAAACCTCGGTGCCTTCAGAGCTGCGGAAAGTATCTTGGTGCGTGTCGCTAGTTGGTTCGCCAAAGACCTTAATGACATCTTCGCGGCTGCTATCGAGGTGGAGGCCGCCATAGAATTCCATGGACATGTATTCTTCGTCTGCTCTTTTAGAGATGCTGTGGTTGATTTCGACTTTGCCGAGTTTGCAGTCTGCAATATTGAGCTCTTTATCGGTGTCGTTGTAGCCGAATGCGGAGATAGAAGATGAGAGCTTTTGGTTAGCAAAGGCACTTCCGAGAATAGACCAACCGCCTGGCTCGACGGTGCGATCCGCATAGCGTTCGTTGACAGCGTAGCCAGAGGCGCTAAGATCAGACAACTTGTTGTTGATGGTGTACTTTTTGCCACGAATGATGACATAGTAGTTGTCGTCGTTTTCGTATGGTTTTGCGGCGGAATTTTGATTTGCGCTGCCCGGTTTGCCTGATTTGCCGCCACTAGCGTTGGCGATAACAACGGCTGCCGTAATACCGCCGCCGAGTAATATGACTGCAGCGATGATGATGAGAATTAGACTAGGAAATTTCTTCGGCGCTGCTGCTGGGGTGATTGGCATAGGGGTTGGAGCTGGTGCTGGTGTAGGCGTAGGTGTTGGTGCCGGTTGATAACCGGGCTGGCTAGTCGTAGGAGCAACAGGCTCGGTTGGGTTAAATGGGTTAGGATTAGTATCTGGGTTCATAAAAAAGCTCCTATATTGTTAGGTAGATTATAGCAAATAAGCATTAGCTTAACCACAAACTGACGCAGCGGATATAGCCACCACCTTTTTTGAGCTCGGTGACGTCTGGCGTGAAGCAGGTAATGCCGCGTTTCTCGAGTTCGGCTTGGAGTTTTGGTGCTTTGTTGGACATAATGGCGCATTTGCCGGTGCTGACCATGTTGCAGGCAAAGCCTTCAGTGCATTCATTGAAGTCAACGATGATTTTGTCGATGTCCGTGAGAGCCTCAAGCTGTTTGTTGGAAATTTCGTCGAGAGCCATTGGGCAATAAGCGATTGTGTGGTCGTCGATGACGGCAAGGGCGAGGTCGAGATCATACCAGAAACTATCGGCGTGGTTGGTAAATGGATTGATATGCTCGGTTCCGTCGGCGTTGAGCTGAGGCTTGGCGTGAAGCTGAATTAAAGTAAGGCCAAGGGTTTTGGCGGCAAAAGCCTGAGCGACTGGGTCGGAACGGTAGCCGCTGCCAGCGAAGAGATATTTGCCGCAACGAAGCGAATCGCCCTGCCCCGAGAAGAGATGATTATCTGGAACTTCGTAACATTTGTAGCCAAGGGCTTCGAGCTGAGCTTTTGCGTATGGCTCCTCTTCCTTGCGAGCATCCGGAAGGCGCGACATAACGGCGACGCCATCTTTGACGAGCGCCCAGTTAGCGGTATAGACGCCATCCTGGCAGTTGACCGGTGCATCGACTTTAACGAGCTCGATGCCAGCTTTTTTGAAGCATTCAAGGATCTCGGCATGCTCTGCGCAAGCCTTCTTTACGTCGATTTTATCTTTGTTGTAGTATGGATTGATTTCGAATTCGTCCGCAAAAAATTCTGCACCCGAAACGAGGAGTTTTTGATTTATCATAGAACAGGTTTTTCTTCTTTGGTTTCTTGTTTTGGTTGAGCTGGTTCGTAGTCGGCGATGCCGTCGATGATGTGGTCGGAATCAAAACCGAGTGCGAAAGCTGTCGTAGCGGCAGCGGCCATATAGAGCGCGGCCTTTTCGTCGGTGACATAGGTGGCTACTTCAAAGCGCTCGCCGTTAAAATTGATGTTGGCTTCGGCGCCGTGCTTATAAATCTTGCCTGGGTTTACTTTGAGGTCAGAATTGTAGTCGCGACCGTAGCTTAACGTAGCAGTTTTGCTTGGATACTCGGCAAAGAGGCCGTAGCTTGGATCGTCGCGATTGACGACGCTAAAGTCTGGCGTCGTGTTGAAAAGAATGTCATGAGCATCGGCGGAAATATTGTCAGTAATAACGGCGACATGAAGTGGCATACCGTAGCAAATATGGCTTGCAAGAGCGCTGCTTTCAACGGAGATAACGGCGTAATCGGTGCCGGTTTTCCAAATTTTGAAAAGCTGACGATAGAGGTCGGAAGTTGATTTTGGATCAATGATGAGGCCGACGCGGTTATCTTTTGACTTGATAATTTCCTGCAAGAAATGTGCAGTAATGTCCCGCCCAGAAGTGCCAGTTACGGCGATGATTTTCAAATCTTTAGCAGGGTTGCTGTAGTAAGTTTTGAAAAATTTTGCCTTGGCTTTTTGAAGTGTTGGTTTGAATCCGGATTTCTTCTTCTGCTCTGCCATAAAAATAGTATACCATCTCTTGAAAAAATGTGCTATAATATTGGTTATCACGTTTCGCCTAGTGCTGACGCGACGTTCGTTTAATCTTTGAACGGTGGAGTAATTTCGTCCTTATGGACGAATTAATCCACACTTGCACCCGTAGCTCAGTTGGATAGAGCGTTGGCTTGCGGAGCCAAAGGTCGTACGTTCGAATCGTATCGGGTGTACCATATTTGAATTTGAAAAATGCCTATTAGGGCATTTTTTGTTGTTTGATATAATGTGAAAAAATGAGGATTCGTTCATGAGAAATGGAGAAAAAAGATATATCCCTGGAACTAACCCTGATTGGGGGTATGAGTTACCTGATGAGTACGATAACTGTACTGTGGCGAAAGATGGCACCCCATGCTATTCCCCATGGGCATTCGATGAGCCGAAGGATAAAGAAGATCTAGAAGAGAACGAAGATAACGACGAAGAGCTAAAATCTGCGTAATGAAAAGCCGCCTAGGAGGCGGCTTTTTGTTGCTCGTTGAAGTGCGGTATAATCATAAGTAATATGAAATCGAAAGAGAGAGGTAACTTCGAGGGCGAGCAGTCAGATAATGGCTCGGAGTGGGGCGACCTTTCGACGAACGTCGAGTTTGGGAAAGAGGCGGCGGAACAACAAAAACGCGAAAACCAAGAACGTCAGTTGATGGCGCAGATTCTGATGCCGGAAAGTAACGCGATGGCCGAGAGTAACGTGGAAATATCGGCAGAAAGCGAAGAAGCGGCGCTAGAAAAGATCGCGAGTGATGATTTCACGCGCGATGACATTAATAAGATCTTAACTTCGCTGGATACTCCGGCACACGAGCAGGGTTCGAAGGCGGTATTTGCGGATATGCTTGCAGGTCACGATGCGGAGCTAATGATGCTCGCAAATTTTGTTGGACATGAGAATTATGCAGATTGTTCGGCGGGTGATATCGCGAGATTTTTGGAGAAGTTCCCTTCTCCGGCCGATTTTGAGTCGTATGCTGAAGATTATGTGAATGGCGTTGCGGCGGATAGCGATCCAGATGTGGCGGAGCAATTTAAGCAGGCGAGCGAGAATCTAAAGGCGGCGATGTACGGCAAGCGTCAGGAATACTACGATACGTTCAAGGGTCTCGAGAAGCGTGCGTATGAGGCGGAGCGCAGCAAGGAGCGTCCGTTCGAGTTATTGGCGGTTGAAAAAAGCGCAGAGATATTCCATGAGAGTCAGTGCGATGGCGATCCATTGAAGTATACGGATGGGACTGAACGCCCATTAACGAAGGAGCAACTAGATGACGCTTTTCTGATTCCGATGTTTAAGATTGAGGTGGATAACGCCGAGATTGCTGTGTCGAGAGTGTTCGAAGCGGCTGGTCGTGAAGCTGCAATTGGCTATGTGAAGAGCGGCGGAAAAGTGGTGCAGCGCACCTTCTATAAGAGTCGCTCGCAAGGGACATGGCATTTGATGCCAGAATATGCCTATAAAGATGATGGCACGCCTTGGATTGGTAAGGGTTTTTCTGAGGAGGCATTGGTATTGCCGAGCAAGATGCAGAAGGCTCTGTGCAGTATTGCCGCATATGAGAGGCGTTCTGTCGATAAGAATAAAGAAACAGAGGCGTTTTACGGAACGGCGAAGCGCTACGATTCGCTTGAAGGGGATTTTCGCCCAGCATTCGAGAGCGATTCGTTGCGCGGCGGTTTTTACTCGGAAATTAATGGCGAAGCGTCGGTCGATTTGAGTGGTAATGGCGCGTATTCTGACGTGAAGCAGCCGCCAGAATCGCTCGGACTACATGGGGCGCAGGAGCCGAATTTTGATGCGCTCGTGGATGAGTGGACGACGAAGAGTAGCGTTTATGGTGAGATGTATATGCGGTGCTATAAGTCGGCGGACAAGTCATTGACTTATACGTTCTGTATGGACACGAAGGGCCATGTTTGGATCGGTGGTGTAGAGACGAATGCGCCGGTTAATTCTGGTGGCGTACGCAGTGAATGGGCGGCAGCTGGCGACTTTTGTACTCCGCCATACGAATACGGTACGCAGGACGGTGGTTATGGCGATAAGTCTGACAAGCCATCTGAAGATAGTAGTTACGTCGGGATGTGGGCGAACTATTTGTCGAAGGTTCCGTTGATTCAACGTTTTTGCAACTCAATAGAGACGGCTTAGCGCTTTTGTGATAAGATAAGAAGCGGAAGCGTGGCCGAGTGGTTGAAGGCGCACGACTCGAAATCGTGTGGGCAGCAATGTCTCGGAGGTTCGAATCCTCTCGCTTCCGCCAATCAGATGATATGAAAAACCAGCGCGATGCGCTGGCTTTTTGAGATTCGAATGTTAAGGCTCTACGCTTGTGACGATTTTTGAAATCTCTTCACGAGACTCCTTGGTAATTTCGACTTTGCTAGAGCCTCCCTCCCGTAAACACATGACCGTGGTTTGGTCTCCAAATAATTTGCACGCTTCGCGAGCGGCTTCGATATTCTTGCGGTTGAAATGATTGAACCCAATTAATAGGAAAACCCGCTCAACATGAGCGGGTTTTTAGATGGACAGATGATTATACTCCTTCTGGGAAACCGTGGAAATTAGGTCCTGAATAATGGAGTTTGACGGTCGATACGTGGTAGCCGA
>JAFYZJ010000015.1 GCA_017548735.1 Candidatus Saccharimonadota bacterium
AAAACTATAATATCGCCAAGCTCGCACAAACTATTGCCTCTTTCAGCGACCAAAACATCGAGGTTATTATAGAAAACAATCTCGAGAATACTGGCTTTGCTCCAAATAATTCCATGGTTCTCAAAAACGACAAGCTAAAAGCGCTTGGTTGGGCCCCGCAGCACAACACTGCTGAATCACTTCGTCGCACTTACGATTACATTAAAACTAGTAATTAGCACTCGTTGCTTGACAGTGCTAATTTATCGCTCTATACTAGAGGTAGAAATAATTTTCAGGAGGAAATTACCACATGTCTATCAAACCTCTCGCTGACCGCGTCGTCGCAAAAAAGGACGCCGCCACGACAACCACCGCATCTGGAATCTTGCTCGGTGAAGCAAAAGAAAAATCTACTACCGCAACAATCGAATCCGTCGGCCCAGACGTCAAAACCGTCAAAAAGGGCGACCGCATCCTTTATCGCGAATACTCCGCCACCGACATCAAGTACGACGGTACGGATTATCTCATTATCAAAGAAGAAGACATTTTAGCAACACTATAAGGAGTATCTATGGCAAAGAAAGTATTCTATGACGACGAAGCCCGCGAGAAAGTTCTCGGCGGCGCCAAGGCACTTTACGACGCAGTGAAGGTTACTTTCGGTCCAAAGGGCCGCAATGTCGTAATCGAAAAAAGCTACGGCGCACCAACCATCACTCACGATGGCGTCACCGTCGCCGAAGCCGTCGATCTCGGCAACGAAGACGACGAAACCCTCGGCTACCAGATGGGCGCTAAGCTCATTAAGTCTGCCGCACAAAAACTCAACAAGGTCGCCGGCGATGGTACTACCACCGTTACTGTTCTTACTTATAACATCCTCGCCGAAGCCAACAAGCTCATTGCTGCCGGCCATAACCCAATGGACCTTCGCAAGGGCATCGAAGCTGCTGGCGCCGAAATCGTAAAGGGCATCAATAAAATTGCCGAGCAAATCGAAGGCGATGATTCCAAGGTCGCCGAAGTTGCCACCATTTCCGCTGGCGACGCCGAAATCGGCAAACTCATCGCAAACGTCATTTCCAAGATTGGCAAAGACGGCGTCGTTACCGTCGAGCAAGGCCAAGGTCTCGAAATGCAATCCGAGATTACCGAAGGTTACACCTACGACAAGGGCTACGCTTCGCCATTCTTCGTCACTGACACCCAACGCCAAGAAGCCATCTTCGAAAAACCTTCTATTCTCATCACCGATAAAAAGATTTCTGCCGTCAACGATATTGTGCCGTTCCTCGAAAAAATGGCTCAGACCGGCCGCAAGGATCTCGTCATTATCGCCGAGGAAGTTGAAGGCGAGGCTCTCTCTGTGCTCGTTCTCAACAAGCTCAAGGGCGTCTTCAACACTCTCGTTTTGAAGGCCCCAGCCTTTGGCGATAATCGCAAGCAAATCATGGAAGATATCGCTGTTCTCACTGGCGCAACTGTTGTTTCGAGCGAAAAGGGCATGAGCCTCGAAGATTCCGGTCTCGAAGTTCTCGGCCAGGCTCGCAAGATTATTGCTACCAAAGATCAGACTACTATCGTTAATGGCGCCGGTGATGCCCGCGAGGTCAAAGCTCGCATCGCAGATATTGAAACTCAGGCCAAAACTGCTCTTTCTAACTACGAAACTGAGCAATTTGAAAAACGCGCTGCCGCTCTCGCTGGCCGCGTCGCCGTTATCAAGGTTGGCGGTGCTACCGAAACTGAAATCGATGAGAAAAAATATCGCGTCGATGACGCCGTTGCTGCCACAAAGGCCGCTCTCGATGAGGGTATCGTTCCAGGTGGTGGCGTCACGCTTGTCAACCTCGCCAAGAACATCAAGGACAAGAGCGCCGGTGCTGAAATTCTGAAGGCCGCCCTCAAAGCTCCATTCACTCAGATTATGGAAAATGCTGGTCTCAACTCTCAGGCACTTCTCGCTCAGGTCGAAGCCGCCGCAGACGGGCAGGGCATTAATGTCATGGCGCCAGAAAAAGGCCTCGTCGACCTCAAGAAAGACGGCGTCGTCGACCCAGCTCGCGTCACTCGCGAAGCAGTCCAGAATGCTGTCAGCATTGCCGCAACGACGATTACGATGGGCGCACTCATCGTTAATCTCCCAGAGAAAGACAACCCTACCGCAGCCGGCATGGGTGGCGGAATGTATTAAACCGCATCAAACAAGAAAGAACCCGCCAAGCGGGTTCTTTTTATAGATAAGATTTAATTTTGGCTTAAGCAGCTGGGGCTTGTTCTGCTGGAATGCCAAGCTTGTCGACGGCTTCGACGACGAAGAGAAGAGCCTCTGCCTTTTCTTTCTGATCTTCGATGCCCTTAGCAGCATTGTAGGCGAGCTCAATACAAGCCTTATCTTCAGTAAGATCGATGATTTCCTTGTAAATCTTGAACTTCTTGCCAGCTTCAATCTCGACACTCTCGAGAATTGGGCGCAAATCAGACAAAGCCATCGATTTGACCTTATCGAGGTCAGGGTCACCATAAACAGCCTTGGCTGGAGCTGCTTGTTCTGCTGGAGCTGCATCCAAGCCTGGAACAGCTGGAGCCGGAGCGGCACCTAAATCTACTGGTGCGGCACCAGTCGCCTGTGCGACAGCGTTTTCAACTGCATTAGAATCTGCAGGGTTAGTAATATTGTTGATTGCTTGCTGCAACTCATCTGGAGTTGCGGTATTATTTTGGTCCATACTTGCCCACCTTATCTATTTAATTACCTAATATCATATCACGCTTACGCCTAAATGCGCAAGAACCTGACCAGCTTGTCGAGCAAGTCCTGCTTCACTGGCTCCATCGGTAGATGTGCGCCAAAGACGTCGACGATTTGCTCGCCCTCAGTCTCCGGGAAATACACACGCACGCGTGTCGAGAAACGCTTTTTCGGCACGAGCATAATGCAGTAATGATTGTTTTCGTTCAATACGCCAAACGACTTAAAAGAATCAAAAGTATAGAGGTTATTGCCTTCTGACAGGCCTTTGTCGGAAAGGGAATAATGCAATAAGCGCGGTGGACGTGCCGTATAGGTCAGCAACGCAATTGCCGCCACGATCACTAACGCCAAGAAGGTCCATTGCTGCCACCAGACAGCAATACCGCTTAAGACGAGCACCACCATCACCAGGCCGAAATACCACCCAGCATTCTTCTTACATTCGATATATTCGCGAGCTTCCCAGTTCACAATTGT
>JAFYZJ010000016.1 GCA_017548735.1 Candidatus Saccharimonadota bacterium
CAGCCTTATGGTAGGTCCGGCTGGAATCGAACCAGCATTGTACCCTTAGAGGGGGTATGTCCTATCCGTTGAACGACGGACCCATCTCTTATATTCTACCACACCGTGCTATAATCTCTCTTAGATGAAGACTTCGAAAACCGCAACAAAACCCCGTTTTAACTACATTACCGTCGCGAGCGTCATCTCGGCTTTCGCAGTCATCCTTCTTCATACCAACTCGTTCTGGAATTACAGCAATAGCCCACGCTGGGAATTCGCCAACATTATCAACTGCGTCTTCACGTTCGCCGTGCCAGTCTTTTTCATGATCAGCGGCGCTACCCTCATCGATTATTCCGACCGCTACGACACCAAGTCTTTCTTCAAAAAACGCCTCAAAAAGACCTTAATCCCATGGCTTTTCTGGAGCCTCGCCGCCGCTGCGGTGCACGCTTTTGCCGCCAAAGATTTCCCAGCTGACACCTACACGCCAGCTAATCTCGTCGCCGGCATCTTCTGCTCGAAATTCATCCCGATTTTCTGGTTCTTCCCGCCTCTTTTTGGCCTCTACCTCTGTATGCCGCTCCTCACGAACACCAAGAAAAGCACCCGCAAGAGCCTTTTCCGCTACCTTATCGCAGCAATTTTCATCATCAATGCTCTCATTCCAAGCCTAATTAAAGCCGCCAAATTACCAGAAGCCTTCACGATTTCAATCGGTATCGGCATGGACGCTTTCTTCTACGCCATCGTCGGCTATTACATCGCCAATTACAAAATCAGCAAACGCAACCGCATCATTCTCTACATTCTCGGCCTAATTTCGGTCATAATCGCCATCGTCACAACCAGTATCGATTCTCATGCTGCCGGCACCGTCGCTGGCATGTGGCGCGGCCTCGACAAGCCAACCTATATGCTCTATGCCCCGGCCATTTTCGTCGCTATCAAGCAGCTCGTCGAACGCTTCCAACTCGCCAAACATCAGCTTGCCGTCCGTTTCTTCACCTTCTTTAGCCGCTATACTTTCGCAATTTACCTCCTTCACTGGTTCTTCCTCGCCTTCGTCGAGCACTACCTTCATCCAAACACCAACAATCCGCTCTACTTCATCTTCGCAAGCGTCGCCTTTATCATCGGGCCATGCGTCGTTGCCTTCATCGTGCGCAAAATCCCAGTCGTTCGCGCGCTCATCCCTGATTAATGGTATAATAGCCCTATGAAATTATCCGAAGAGCTCCAGTGGCGCGGTTTCGTTGCCGAGCATACATTAGATCAGATATCAGACCTAGACAAGGGCCCGCGTAATTTTTATTGGGGCACCGACCCTAGCGCCGATTCTCTTCACATCGGCCATCTTGCTGCCCTCATGATGTGCGCCTGTTTTGTTCGCCACGGCTATACCCCGTACTACCTCGTCGGTGGTGCTACCGGCCAAATCGGCGACCCAAAGGATACCGTCGAACGCGATTTGAAAGGTCTCGATGAAATCGCCAAAAACAAAGTTGCTCTCGCTTCCCAGATTGTCCGCGTTACGCACTCCCCTGCCGACACCAAGGTTCTCGACAACCTCGATTGGTTTGGCGAAATCAAATTCTTGCCATTCCTTCGCGAAATCGGCAAAGCATTTAGCATGACTCAGCTCCTCGATCGTCAATTTGTCCAAGCCCGCATCGGCGAAGGCGGCTCCGGTATCAGCTATGCCGAGTTTAGCTACACCCTCATTCAGGGCTACGATTTCTTGCATCTTTTCCGCGAACACAATGTCGATTTGCAGCTCTGTGGTGCCGACCAGTATGGCAACTGCACCTCTGGCATTCACCTCATTCGCCGCCTCGAAAACGCCAAGGCTGACGCGTATAGCTGCCCTCTTATCATCGACAAGGTCACCGGCCGCAAATTCGGCAAATCCGAAGGTAACGCCGTCTGGCTCGATAGCAACAAGACCAGCATCTTCGACTTCTATCAGTTCTGGCTCAACCAATCTGACGACGCGCTCGAAGATTACTTCAAGTATTACACCGTCGTTACCCCAGAAGAACTCAACGAAATCATCGCCAAGCACAACGAAAACCCAGGCGCCCGCTATGGCCAGCGTCTCCTCGCTTACAAAATCACGGAATTTGTTCACGGCACCGCCGCTGCAGATTCTGCTCAGAAAATCACCACAATCCTCTTCGGCGAAGGCCAGATTTCCGACCTCAGCGCCGATGAAATCGAATTGCTCGCGAAGAGCTTCCCTACTGCCGCCAAAGGCGCCCAGCTCCTCGACATTCTCGTCGAAACTGGTCTCGCCAGCAGCAAGGGCGAAGGTCGCAAGTTCCTCGAAGGCAACGCTATCTCTGTTAATGGCGCTAAAATCACCGCCGATCAGCCAATTAACGAGCTTGCCCTCATCAAACGCGGCAAGAACAAATTCGCCCTCGTCAAATAGCCGTTTTACCCCCGTAAAACCCCAAAAAAATACCCCAAAAGGGTATTTTTCTTGCTTTTTGGTCAAAAATAGTGCCATATTATTGACTTTTTAACGCGTTTGTGCTATAATGTAATTGTGTTAGGGTTTCACTACCCTATTGCACCTTACAAGAGTTATCAGAGATGTTTTCTTTCTATTGTTCATAGCGAGCATCAAGCGCAGTTATCATACCGCGTTTAATGCTCTCTATGAGCAAATACTTATTTTCAACGAAAGGAAACAAAAATTATGCGTACACAGACATTCCATGCCGAGAACGGCACAATCATTGACGGCGCAGGACGCGACTTCGAGTACACAATCACATCCGAGGACGGCAAGATTACTGCCGTAAAGCCTAAGCGCAGAGCAACCACTGGAGAGAGCAATCAGAGCGGCGATCCCGAAGTATGCGGAATCTATGCCATGACTTATGCACTTCAGCAGGTCCAGACACTGCCCGGAGACCCCGTAGGGGCCGAAGTTATCGCCAAGGACGGCGAATTCAAGGTGACATACGAAGCTGGTCACAAGATCGCAGATGATGCCATCAAGACGATAAACGATAGCTTCACAGCATTCGTTTATCCCGAAGGTGAATCCGACAAGAAGGATTCATCGCAGGCGAACCGCCCGCTTCCGCCTAGAGCAAAGCCCCAGGGAGACGCCGAGAAGGGCTCGTCACAGACGAATCCCCCTCTCCCCCCTAGAGCCGACGCTCCCAAGCAGGAAACTGCAAAGAAGGACGCCCCCAAGCAGGAGGCTCCTAAGGTAACCGTGACTAAAATCACAAAGGACTCTAAGGATCTGACCGACGATGAATGCAAAGCCCTTATGTACGGCACCGCAAAATTCTGAGAATCAATCACCCACACTTCTCATGCTCTGAGACTCGAAAGGCCCTGCTTCATTTGAAGCGGGGCTTTTCATGTATAATAAAAGTATGAAAAAAGTCCTCTCTTTCGATATTGATCAAACTTTAAATATTGCTAAAACGCCCATCCCTGACGAAATCGCCGTGCTTCTCCGCGACCTCTTGGATTACTACGAAATCTGCCCAATTTCTGGCCAAAAATTTGATCAATTTCTCATTCAAATCGTGAACCGACTAAAGGACGTAAACGTCACCGAGCAGCAGCTCGAGCATTTGCATCTTTTCGTCGCTCAAGGCACGCAGTACTACCGCTACAGCGCTACCAAACACGATTGGGACCAAGTTTATAGCTACCCACTCACCGACGAACAGGTTGCCGAGGTTTCCAAGGCTATCCAGCAAGCCGCCGAAGAATTGGGCTACTGGGAGCAGGACAAAGTCGCCGAAGGCGATGAAATTATCGAAAACCGCCTCAGCCAGGTCACCTTCTCTGCCCTCGGCCAAAAAGCCGGCACCGAAGCCAAATATGCCTGGGACCCTGATTGCAAAAAACGCGAAGCCATCGTCGCTCGCACTAAAGAACTCGCCCCTGCCTACGAATACGAAATCGGCGGCACTACCAGCATCAACGCTTTCATTCCGGGCATGAACAAAGTTTTTGGCATGACTCATCTCCTCGAAGAGCTCGGTGTCGCAAAAGAAGAAGTCCTCTACTTTGGCGACATGACCCAACCGGGCGGCAACGATTATCCGGTCGTCCAAATGGGCGTCGATACCATCACGGTCCGCAGCCACGAAGACACCGCCTACGCGCTCCGCGGCATTCTCGCTGTTACGAAAAAATAGCGCCTCTATCTTGCTTGTGCTAAAATATAAGTATGAAAAAGCATCTTTTAGCACGAAGTATGCGTGCCGGTGGGAGGTTGCTACTTCTCGTTGGTGCCATTTTTGGCTTCGGCATGATAATTGTTTCTATTTATTCACTGGTTTACCGTGCGCAGCATCCAGAAGCGGCCCAGGCGCCAGTTACGCCAGTTCCAGCTCCGAGCGTTAGCCAACCAACCGAATCAAACCCAGTCACGACAATCATTACAACCATTGTCGCTGTCGCCCTCGCCCTCGCGCTCATTATTGTTATCGCCCGCATGTACAACAACAGCATGCGCAACGTCATCGCTAAAATCGCGAAATTCCTCAAAATTAAAATCATTTCTACCGAATTACTCTGCACTTTTGTCACCTGGACCGTCGCAACCGTTTTACTCATCTTTGTTTTTCCAATCATCAGTATCTTCTCGCTTTTCGCATTTATTATTAACGAGCTTCTCTTTGTCTTCGCATGGGGAGCCTATGGACAACCTGATTACAAAATATAAGGAGCACTATGGATAACGCACGCAAAAAATACATCATCGCAAACTGGAAAATGAACTTCACGCCAGGTGAAGCCAGCCTTTATCTCAACAAGCTCAGCAACAAAATCCAGCCATCCCGCAAGCTCCAAATTGTGCTCGCGCCAGGCATGGTTTCCCTTCAGACGCTCAGCCTTCAGGTCAACCGTCGCCAGTTCAAGCTCGCCGCGCAGAACTGCCACTGGTCCGACTATGGTCCATACACCGGCGAGGTCAGCCTCACGCAAATCCGCAGCTTCGTCGATTACGTTATCATCGGCCACTCCGAGCGCCGCTATGTTTTCAATGAAAGCGAAAAACAAATTGCAGACAAAGTTTCCGCCGCTATTCGCAACGGCGTCACCCCTATTCTCTGCATCGGCGAAACCGCCCTCGATCGTAAAGACGGCGAGACCAACTCCGCTATCAACAGTCAGCTCATGAACGGGCTCCGCCAAGTTAGCAAAGAAGATATCGACAAAGTTATCATTGCTTATGAACCAGTTTGGGCAATTAGCAGCAACAAAGGCGCTAAGCCAGCCAATCCAATCGACATCATCGAAGCAGAACAATTAATTCGTAAAAACCTCGCCAAAATCTATGGCAAAGACATCGCAGAAAAGGTTTCTATCCTTTACGGCGGCTCCGTCAACAAAGACACCGCTGCCGGCTATCTCGAGATTCCAGGTATCGATGGCCTCTTGGTCGGCAACGCAAGTTTGATTGCAGACCAATTCTGTGCTATTGTGGAGATAGCTAAAGGTGTAAGAAATGAGCGATAGTATCAATTACGACGAGTTAGATAAAGCAGTAAGTGCCGCCATCAATGCCAAGCAGGCCGCTAAGGGCGAACCTAAGCCGGCTGCAAAACCTGTCGCGGTCAAGCCACAACCAGTCGCCAAAAGACCGGCCTCTCGTGGTATGTTCATGGATTTTGCCCCAGTCAACAATACTCGCCGCATCGTCGTCAAAAAGACTATCGAGACTCACACCATCGCACGCGTTGCCGCTAACCCAGCTACCAAGGCTACCCCAACGATCGCTCGCCCGCGCATCGCTCCTGTCGCCCGTCCAGTTCAGGCACGCCCAGTTGCAAAACCAGCGCCAATTCGCGCTGCCGCGCAGGAATTCCCTGCTCGCCCAACCGTGAAGCTAGCGCCACGCCCGGCTCAGCCAGCACTCAGAGTCGCTGAAAAGCCGACTCCAAAGGTTACCGAAGCGAAACCAGTACTCAGACCAGTTGAACCAGCACCAAATGCAAATAATTACTCGCTCGGTGTCCGTTCTCCATTCCTTAATACTGACGCCAAGGTTGAAAAACGCCCACTCGGCAACAATATTCCAGA